>JAJFUY010000061.1 GCA_021372185.1 Chlamydiales bacterium
ATTTTGCGATTCACAATATACCAGAAAAGGGATTTTGTTCTGTCAAGATTCTTGACTTTTTAATTTCTCGTTTTTTCAATTACAGTCTAAGAAAATTCGAGCCTTTTGCAAGTTTTGCAAAAGGCTCTTGATCTTAATCTTAATCAATTAAAACAAGATTAAGATCATGATCAAGATCAAGATTAAGACCAATTGCTTGTGCGTAAGTTGTGGCATTTGGTAGAGTGCGGAAAATGATTGAGGTAGATGGTATGACAATCAAGAGTGTGGTGTTTTTTAAGAATAATAAGAGCTTAAGTGGTGTTTTAGAGGCATTTACTGACGGCCTGGCCAAGGCTTTGGCAAAACAGGGCGTAGCTGTAACATCATATGGCTGGGATGAGTATGAAAATGGCAAATGCATTGCCAAAATTGCGCAAAACCCACCTGATTGCACCATTGGCTTTAATATACTCCTGCCAGAAGATTCACCGTTAAAAGAACTCAACATCCCTCATTATGCGCCTCTTTGTGATTGCGCCACATACTACCCAGAACTTCGCCTCTCAGATCATATGCTAGCCAGCTTTATGGAGCAGGATTCTTACGGCTTTTATAAAAGACTAGGCGTAGAAAACATCTTTTTTATGCCTCACGCAATTAATGCCGGAGCCATATCGCAAAACAAAGGCATGCGTGACTTAGATATAGTCATGGCAGGGTCATTTATCTTGCCTGAAGCTATCAGCAAGATATGGGGTGAGCAATTAACACCTCAAAGTCGCGATGACATGTTAGCCATAGCTGAGAGAGTGCTTGCAAGCCCCAATGTATCGCACCTCCAAGCTTTTACAGAGCTTGTAGAACAACATGGCTCCTTTGAAAAAGAACTCCTTTCCAAGAAACTCGATTTCTTTAGCCAACTCAATATGCTAGAAGTATACATTCGAAATGTAGATCGCCTACGCCTAATACAAGCCATAGAGGGCCGTACAGTGCATATATTCTCTGCAAAGCCCTTTGCAGAAAGTTGGAAGCGCGCACTTAAAGACAAAAAGAACGTCCAGTTTTATGATGAAGTCCCCTTCAACGAGCTACCGGCCATATTTGGCCGTGCCAGATGCGTGATAAACAGTATTCCCACAATAAAAAGAGCCCTACACGATCGACTCTTACAGGCCCTAGCATCAGGTCCAAGCGTGCTTGGCAACGACAATCTCTTTATCCAAAGCCAATTTCCAGCAAGTTCTGCCAATCTCACCTACCTCTCACCTGACTACAAAAAGGTAAATACCCTCTTAGACCAGGCCTTCAGCAACGAAGAAAAGCGCCTAGCCGACGTCTTTGCCACCCAAAAAATCATCCAAGAAAACCACACCTGGGACGCACGAGCCAAAACCTTGATTGAAACCCTACCCCCATTTTTACGCCGCCTGCAAGGTTGATTTATCAAGTTTCATGGAGCTCTTTGTCGGTGAAGAGTTTTAGAACGCCTTGGGCGTTAAATGTGGCAGCAAATTTCTGGAGTGGCCATGCGTCATCTGCTGCACTGTCCCTTCCTGATGCCTTTTGGAGCAGGTTTTCTCCGGCGCTTGCAAAGCTAGAAGCACAACAGATTGGAATAAAGAGTGCAATTGCAACGGGAATTGCAGCAACCACCATGCCAGCCTTTGCGCCTTCTTTCATTTTATCTAGCATGTTTTGTTTGATATCGCCCTTTGCAATTCCAATCCCAAGTCCGATGATTCCACCAACCAGGCCTCCGGCTAAGGCTCCCGGGCTTACCGCTAGGTAGGCAATTCCTACCATGAGAGCGTTTGCACCGCCTCCTATAATGGCAAGAGCGCTGCCAAATAACGCTGCAGTTCCTCTTGCTGCCAACTGGAGGACTCCTATTACATTCAATCGGCTCCCTGCATTGGCTGCTTGCTGGAGCTGTTGAAGAGATGCCGTAGGTGAGGCACTCTGAGTAGTTGAGGTGTTAGGTAGTGGCCCCGGGGTAAATGTATGAGCGGGTGAGTGTGTAGGTGGGGTTGAGTGTGGGTCACTTGCTGATGGCATCTGAGGGAAGCTTCCTGATGTATACATTATGAATTCCTTTTCATAAGGCGTTGTTTTTCTTGTGTAAGATGCTCATTATGTTCATTAACGGTTACAAGTAGAGCCAAATCAAGAGAATTAATGGCATTATCAATTTCATGAATCGCTTCGTAGCAGTAGCAAGAGTTGATGTGGCACTCTACATCTTGAGGATTGACTTGGCAACACCAGGCATAGGCAATAAGTGCTTCTTCAAAACGCTTTAAAAAGACTAAAGAATTTCCCAACCCAAGCCATGAGCTATAATTTTTAGAGTTGATGAGGGTAAGAAATCCAAATGCATCAGCTGCATGTTCAAACTGATCTTCAATATATAGCTGTTTAGCTGCCTGATAGAGCTTTTCAAAAGTACTTTGATTTACCGCAGCTATCTCTACAAGGGTTTTATCTTCTTTTAGCTGTTCAAGGTATCTCCCAGCGTCAGTTCCAACGAGATTAGAAATGTGCACAAGCTTTGCAAGGTCCTCTACGACCTCTTCTGAAAAAATCAGTTTTTGCATAATCTGAAAGGTGCCATTTTCAATACGCGCTTTCAATGTGTGCAATTCTTGATTGATTTGCATTTCAAAGCGTTCAAGATTGGCTTTCTTTGAGAGCATCTGGTTTGGCTTTTTTGCTTCTTCATCCACAAGCACATTAGCACACACCATCGCCAAGCCCTGAAAGCTTCCCTCTAAACATTCGTTATATATCTGAATAGATTGTTGCAACTCATTGGTACCCAAAATACGCCTTCCTTTGCACAGGTTATTTTTTAAGTAACCTATGTAAGCATATTTGTATACCTAATAAGAGGTTGATGTAATATTTTTTGTTTACCAACGATATTCAAAAGCTTCCTTCCAAAAGAGAAGCTTTTTGCTGATTTTATATTTTTAGGAGGGAAGCTTGAAGCAGGTTACCCAGACACTGTTTCGGAAAATTGCTAAAGAGTATTTATGGGGTGGATTTTCTGAATTTTTTTTTATCTAAGGGTTTGTATGGCGCATCCTGGATCTTGCCCTCTTGTACAAGATTTGGCTGGGTATGCATTAAAGATAGCCAGCCAAATCTTGTTTGG
>JAJFUY010000085.1 GCA_021372185.1 Chlamydiales bacterium
CCCTTTCAGGTATTGATGAGTTTAAAAACTGCATCTGGATGGACCAGCGCCCAGTAGGCCACACCACGCGATCTGATGTTGCCACATTCACGGATGTGCTCACGCCCATACGTCACTTCTTTGCTACACTGCCAGAGGCTAAAATTAAGGGCATGCAGCCTAAAAACTTTAGTGCCTATCACCGCAAAGGCATGTGCTCACACTGCTGGGGCTTTGGCTACAAAAAAGTTGAGATGCACTTTTTACCTTCAGTAAAAGTGCCCTGCCCGCAGTGTAAGGGCATGCGCCTGAATCCGCTGGCGCTCTCTATCACCTATCATGGGCATAACATTGGCCAGATCCTCAAGATGAATGTCGATGAGGCGAGAAAATTATTTACCGCTCACCCAAAAATTTCTCGCATGCTCGATGTTATCTTAGAAGTTGGGCTTGGGTATTTACATTTAGGCCAAGAAATTCAAACGCTATCAGGTGGCGAGACACAGCGTATGAAGCTTGTACGAGAACTTATGAAAAGCACGCGCGGAAAGTGCCTCTACCTATTTGACGAGCCAACAACAGGTCTTCATCCCCAAGAGATTGGGCGCTTGCTTGCAAGTATTAGCAACCTGACTTCTAAGGGTCATACTGTAGTGGCGATTGAACATAATCTAGACTTCATTTCGGCCGCTGATCATATTATAGATTTAGGCCCGGGGGCAGGAAGTAAGGGCGGCACCATTATTGCCACCGGCACCCCTAATGAAATTATGAAAGCTAAAAAATCTATCACTGGAAAGTACTTACGACAACGATGAGCGTCCTTTCTAGTGGTATGTCTCTTGTCAATTTTGTTACACATTAATATATCAAATGTATAATAGAACTAAACACTAGCATTTAATTTATAAAACATATATAATATCTTTTTTATTAGAAAGCATTAGCAGCCATTAACTACTGATTATTAATTAAAGTAGGATATTATAATGCAATTCGTAACGAATATAGCTCCGTATGATGTTAAAGAAGTTAGAAATGTCATCAATAACTATAATTCAAAATCAGAGCTTGATGGTAGGCAATCAGAAATTCTTTCAGTATTTCGCAGGGAAACAAAGCCTCTTACACAAACGCGAATTGAGCATTCTAGTGTTGAAACTGAACTTCTTCAATTGAGGGTTAGAGTAAAACAAATACTAAAAGGTACTCAGAGCCTGTCCACTGTCATGGCACCAAGCCAGGCAAAAATTCATGAAGTGTCCAGCAATATAAAACGCCACAGCAAAAGAACGTTAGCTACTGTTGTAATTGACTCTAGATTCTTTTCTCAAGCAGTACGCGAATTAGCAGTACGTAAAAATAATGGCTTGTGGCTGTATGATGAGGACATAAGAAGAAACTATGATACATTTTCAGTCGAAATTGATGGGGATAAAGCAGTTTTCTCAAATTATGATGAGAAAGATAAAGAATTCTCTGAAATACTTGAAAAATACACTCATACAATTCCTGCAGAATTTGAGCGCTATATAGCTCCAAATTCTGCCAAAAGTACCGCTGACAAGTCTCACCTCAAAACTTCGCACTCGTTTTCATCACCACTTCTTAAATCACTGCGGTCATCTTCAAATGATTTACGATGCGATGAGTATAAAGTAAAAAAATTATCAACCCCAATTATGCATCATGACGAATTCGTGATAAGTCAGCTATTGAAAGAGCATTCAAGGTTTAATATAGATCCTGGAACTTTTGAAAAACTTGTAGTGCTACACACTTTATTTGATGAAACAGTGTATCAGTTCTTTCAAACTGATCAATCTGAACTAGCAAATAAACTACGCAATAACTGCTCTTCTATGCCAGCTGAAAATGAGCTACTAGATTTAGCAAAAACAATCCATAAGTCGAAAAAAGTGGGATTGTTTACTAAGCGATTAAAGAAAGATCTTGTAGTGAATAACGAGTCTTTTATTGAATCGATTGCGCCAGACATTAGGCTAAAAGTTATAAATTATGTAGTAAGCATATCATCAAAAGACCTGGACTTTATCTCCAAATTTTTTAGAAGTTTTGGTAATCAAATGGGGGTTGAAGCCTGTGCATTTTTTAAAGAGGTACTTCAACAAGAAAACGTGTATGTACAGGCATTTGCTAATAACAGAGGCTTTGGTAATGCAGTTATGGATGTATTACACGCCTGCTTTGTAGTGCCAGGATACTATCCTAAAGATGATAAAATTTCAGTTTGGTATAACTTGTTTATGAAGCATTTAGATACCTACAAATCCATTCCTAAGTTCTTTTGCAATGGGAGTAGCTGTATAACGTTTTCATCGTTAATCGGCAAAGAAGGTATTGATAAAATTGTTGAGACCATATCACGCTATGGATTATCCGGGAAATTATGCAAAATCGTGTATAACCGTCTAGCTCTCGAGCAAGATGCAGGACTTGCCCAAAAATTACTAAGAGACAAATCTTACAGCTCTATAGCAAGTATGGCTCAGACATACGACCAAGCTAAATATTTTTATTCGCTTCTCATGATTAAAACTAAAGCTGTTGATTTTGCATTGCTCGCTCTACCTGAATTTGTACAATTTATTCAAGAACAGCGCGCCTCTTCAGTAGGATGTTTGTTGTATGATCAGCTAATTGAACGTGTAAGACGCGCTTTTTTTTATGAAAACTTACCTGAAGAATATAGTGACCAACGGCAAACACAATGCGGTCCTCAACTATTAGCTCAAAATAGAAAACGCATAAATGATCAGAGTGTTTTTCAATTTTTATCTCAAACTGAAGTTGTCAAAATTTTTATGACGCTTCAGCCGATTAGTCGGTTGAAGTTAGGTGAGGCGTGGATAGATACTTATAAAAAAAACCTCTCCCTTATACTTAAACAGTTTTTACCACACCTGCATCAGCATTTGGGAGAATTATCAGTCGCATACAGAGCATACAGAGACTGTACTATTGGAATTACAGCATCTGTCGATAACGATAGATATGACCCTAAAAGACATGAACTAGAGTTGTTTCCGAAATGTGTGGTACAGTATATCAAAAGTGACCAAGAAGAATTTGAACTATTTCAGAAAAATCTACAAGCTTTAGGTGGTTTCTACCAAAAACTTTTAAATTGTTCTACAGTATGCATGAAAAACGATGAAATGCTGGCTTATATTTCTATAGAACGCGTTGCCAAAAAAATTGTAGAGAGCTTTCCAGGAAGCGAAGTTTCTATCGAAACCATAACTAAAATACTCTCAAATTCCATAACTAAAGGTTTGGCAACTAAGCAAACTGAGAATCTTTATGGGAAAGAGACTGTAACGAATGTTTGTGAAAATGGACAATCACTTTGGTTCATGAGTTACCATATGGTGACTTTTGAAGAAACCATTAAGCAAATGAAATCAACAAAAAATGTACTTACTTTTGAAATTTTAAAAGAACTTGCAGGGTTGTTTTGCCAAAAAGTGAATGCCTGATTTGATTCATATGTTTCTAGACTTCATTGTGGCTGCTGATCATACTATAGATTTAGGCTCAAGAGGCAGGGATTTGCCATTGGCAGTCCCCAAGAAATTATGAAAGCTAAAAAATCAATCACTGGAAAGTACTTACGACAACGATGACAAACGACTCTTCAATACAGTGCCCTTTTTGTAATGCAACTTTTAAGCGCTCTAAAGAGCGCCAAGAGGCAAAACCCTTGGTGTTTTGTGCCTACTGTGGCAACAGACTACTCTTAGAATCTAGCCGTGACCAGGCCTCAACTATGCCAAGCTCTATGAGTCTGGTGGATATACCAAAGCCAGAAGAAATACAGTCTGTTATTGGCCAGTACCAGGTAGTAAATAGCATTGGCAAGGGCGGTATGGGAGAAGTGTTTCTGGCCTATGATACTGTCTGTGGCAGGATGATAGCCATCAAACGTATCCGTGAAGATCTGGCAAAATTCCCGCTATTAAAAATGCGTTTTTTACGAGAAGCGCGTATCACAGCACAGCTTACTCACCCATCTATCATTCCTATTTATTCTATAGGCTGTGTTGATAACCTCATCTACTACAGCATGCCCTATGTTGAGGGTGAAACACTCAAAATGTTTATCCGCCGCGCTAAAGAAAAAGAAAAGCGCCTCCAAAGAAAACCTGATCCCCACTCCTCTATCCCCTTTTTGGTGCGCCAGTTTTTACAGGTATGTCAAGCGGTTGCCTATGCTCACTCAAAAGGCGTTCTGCACCGTGATTTAAAGCCTGAAAATATCATCATCGGTAAATATGGCCAAGTACTCATATTAGACTGGGGCCTTGCTAAGGTGTTGGGCGATGAAGAGGAACTCCCCATCCGAAACGAGCGAACAGACGATGAACTGGATGTCAGAGCCGGCCTCACACGCATTGGCAAGGTGGTAGGCACTGTCTCTTTTATGGCACCAGAGCGCGCGCAAGGTAAACCCGCAACCATAAAAACAGACATCTACTCTCTTGGCGTGATGCTCTACCAGCTTTTAACGCTGCAGCTACCTTTTAGAAGGAAGTCTCTTCGAGAATTTAAAAAGCGCTATAGCAAAGAACAGCTTGTATCGCCAGAAATTATGGCGCCCTACCGCGATGTGCCAGAAATGCTCTCAGAAACAGTCAAACGCTGTTTAGCAGCAGATGATACTGAGCGTTATGCGTCGGTTGATGAGCTTATAGAAAGCTTAGAAAACTACCTTGAGGGTAAATCTGAGTGGGTGCAAGTCAAAGAGCTTGATATTGACCGCAAAGATGACTGGCAGTTCCAAGAAAATGTGCTGTTAACAGAACACCTAGCCCTTACACGCGCAACAGAAACATCAGAATGGGTAAGTTTGATGATTTCTAAAGATGGCTTCTCAGGAAACATGAAGCTTGAGGCACGCCTTCGCTTTGGTGTGAAGGGGCAAGGAATAGGGATACTCTTTTCTGTGCCAGAAAGTATGGACATTCGCCATTTAACAGATGGATATTGCCTCTGGTTAGGTTCTGAGCATCACAACATCAAAACAACTCGGTTATTACTCTCTTCAGTAAGTGTGCATGAAGCACCCCAGATTGTATTGGCAAATGATGAGTGGCATACGGTGCGTGTTGAAAAAGTTGATGATCAGGTGTCGTTTTATTTAGATGATATCTTACGCTTTTCATACGTAAGCCACATTCCTGTTATTGGCAACCACGTGGGGCTACTCTCTCGCGATGCTGACTTTGAAATAGAAGGGCTAACGGTCTCTGTTGGCAGCCAGAACATAAATGTAAATTGCCTAGCTGTCCCTGATGCCTTTTTAGCTACCAAGATGTATGCCAAAGCTCTTGCTGAGTACCGCCGTATTGGTGCGTCATTTATAGGCCGTCAAGAGGGCCGAGAAGCGCTTTTCAGAGCTGGGATGACCCTATTAGAACAGGCAAAAGATGTGAAATTTGCTGCCCAAAGAAAAGAGCTACTAGATTTGGCGCTAGATGAATTTACGCACCTACGTAATACGCCAGGATCACCCTTAGAATATCTCGGAAAGTCATTTGTCTACCATGAATTAGAAGATTATGAAGAAGAAGCCAAATGCTTTGAGCTTGCTCTAAGGCGCTATAGCCACCATCCTCTCGTGCCAATATTGGAAGAGCAAATAGTATTTCGCATGCACGAAAGCTCGCACCAAAACCGCTTAGCCGCCTATCACTTTATCTGCCTTGTCACCCGCTTTTTAGCCGTCTGGGCTGAAGGCCCAGTGCCAAGTAAGCTCTTTGCAAGCCTAGAAAAAAACTGGGAAAAACCCTTCTTTATCCAGCACTCAGATGATGGCAAAGATGCCGAGCTCAAACGCATCTCTATTAACCTCTGCGTAAGCTTTTGGCTAGCTAAGCCCTACATAATCTCAGAAATTTTAGATGATATTTTGCAGCGGCCAATTGTGGCTATGCCCTACTTAGCAGATGCTATTTTCTTACTAGTGATGTTGGGCTCTGATACAATGGCCAAAGAAAAGATGGCCCGTATCCGCCAGGTACTCTCTTTAAGCGAGCAAGAGCGCTATCACCACGCTCTTGAGCTATCAGATACCATTATTGCAACAGCGAGTGACTTAAAACAGGGCGTACTGTACCTCCAAACCCTAAACCAGCAAAAGCTCTCACTTGATGAAGAGCGCTTTATCTGGTTCTTGCTACGATCTGCACTTGATCAAGGTGATGAAGAGGCTTTAGACCGTATCGTGCAGCGCCTTCTGAAAATTAACTTCCAGTTTGAAAACCAAGAAATTATCGATGCATTGATAGTTGAAAAGCTGATCTATGAGGGCAATGTTGAAGGCGTGCAGCAGGTACTGCAAAAGTATCCGGCTTTAAGACTTGCTCAAGAGTCATCCCCGCTCTATTTTGTAAATAGCTGTTACCTAGTCATGAGAGAAGGCATTCAGGCGGCAATGTTAGAGTTCAATAAGCTCTTAGACATAGCCTTCCCCCGCTCTTGGGTACTGGGCGCGCACTTTGTAGCCGGAAAAATCCACATGACCCCAGCCGGCTGGTTCATGCGCTCCTTTGCCTGGGAAAGACGCTGCTTATACCAGCAGCTCAGACTCGTGTGGCACGCAGCCAAAGACATCGAAAAAGCGCAATACTGGAAAGGCCTTATAGAAGAAGAGACACTATGAAACCAGACGTCATAACAAGCCACGTTATTTTAGAGGGCGTCATCAATGTAAGACGAGATCGTCTTCTCTATAAAAATGAGCACGAACAAGACTATTATGTAATAAAATCAAGTGCCGAATCTGCAGTCATAGTAGCCGAATCCGATGACGGCAAAATCCTCATCACCCATGAATACCGCCACGCCATAGGCAAATTTGTCTACGGCCTACCAGGCGGTCTAGTAGACGAAGGAGAACTCCCACTAACTGCCGCAAAACGCGAACTTCTAGAAGAAACAGGCTGCACAGCCAAAAGCTATGAAATCATCGGCACCTGCTACCCCCTCCCCGGCATCCTCGCCCAAAAAATGACCATAGTCCACGCCAAAGGAGCAACTCTCACCCAAACCCCCACGCTAGAGCCCTCAGAAACCATTCATTCCACCTTCATGACACGCCAAGAACTCAAGCTCCTCTTCCAAACCTCAAACGATTTCGACGCAACCCTCTGTACTGCCCTCTTTTTCTTCAATAAATAGGCCTCATAATGGTATAAACGGCGCTTAAATGCTAATGCCCCCTTCCCATTCATAATCTCGGCAGGAGATCATGCGAAATCCATTTTTTTCGGCAAGAGTAAGCATTGGTCTATTGAAGCTTGAACAGGTTATGATTAACTTTTCAAATTTGAGCTCTTGTGCCACCTTTTTGGCTTCAGTAAGTAAAATCTTCCCATAACCTAATTTGCGAAAACAAGGGTCAACACTTAAGCAAACATAAGCCTTACTTTGAGATTCATAAAAGTATAGGTGACCTACTGCTACAGGAAAAGAACTCTCATGTAAAATGCCTAAAACTCTGTCATTAATAAAGTCCATTTTTTTTAGATAGTCCTCAACAGATGACACTAAGTTGCTATTAAAGCGAAACTTTCTATCTATTTCAGAAAGCCCCATAAAATGTTTCAGTATGCCGGGACGATGACTCGAATTTAAAATTTCTACGCGTGTCTCAAGTGGATTCATATGACATAGTATTTCCAAAAATTTTGGGGCACTATACCAAGATCACATCATTTTTATCTATTGCAGTCGTTGAATTCTCTTGCGATGCGTTCATCTTGCGAGACGTCCATTTCGATGTGTCTTGGGGGTCATCTTGGGGGTCAGACCTGATACTCTGATAATCTTTTGTGTTTTGATTATGCCTCTCTCTGGCAAGATTATCAGAGTATCAGGTCTGACCTAGGCTGTTGATTTAACCTGTTTTTCACAACATGTATTTGTTGCAAGTTTTGTCCTTAAAAATGCTGTTAGGTGCTGCATTAGAGCCCGATTTTAGGGCGACTAAGTGAAGCCCACCGTGACCGAAGGGAACGGTGGGTGATGTTGGAAAGTCCATGGAGCCCGGCTGAGGGCGATTCAATAGCGTGATTCAATCGCCCTCAGCCGGGCTCTGGTGGTTTTTTTGCTCATTCCCACCGTTCCCTGCGGTCACGGTGGGCTTCGTTCAGTCGCCCTAAA
>JAJFUY010000088.1 GCA_021372185.1 Chlamydiales bacterium
AGCTCTGCAGCAGCTTTTAGAGCGGTATAAGCCAGAAGAGATGGCCCTTGAAACACCTTTTGTAAGTAAAAACGCTCAAAGCGCCCTCAAACTTGGCATTGCCATGGGAACGGCGCTTCTTTCGGCAAAAGCCAAAAAAATGAAAGTCTTTGGCTATTCACCACGAGAAGTAAAAAGCTTTATTACGGGTACAGGAAAGGCCGATAAATCTCAGGTGCAAAACACAGTCACAAGGTATTTAATGCTCAAAAGCGCGCCCACTCCGCATGATGCTACAGATGCCCTTGCCATTGCTCTTTGCCACGCCAACCAGCCCGACATTCAAATATCAGAAATTCACAAATCAAGAGAATTGTAAAATCGAGGTAAGATGTATAGCTACTTAAAAGGCAAACTCACTCAAGTCAAAGAAGGACAATGCGTCATTGAAATTCAAGGGATTGGCTACCAGATACAGCTATCGGCAAATTACGCGCTAAAACTTCCGCCAACTTCAAGTGAAGTATTGATGCATGTATCATTTGTCATCCGTGAATTTTCACAAGCCTTTTATGGCTTCTTACATGAATCTGAGCGCGATATCTTTGAAAAGCTTTTAGATATTTCAGGTGTAGGACCAAAGCTTGCCTTAAGTATTGTCGGCTCTTTAAGCCCAACTGATTTACGCACTATTTTAGCAAATAAGGATGTAGCTGCTCTCTGTAAAGTACCAGGCATCGGCAAAAAAACAGCAGAGCGACTGCTCTTAGAGCTCAAAGAATCAAACCTCGCCTTCATCGAAATGGACACACGAATCAGCGCCAAAAACCCACCTCTCTTGCAAGATGCCATATCAGCCCTCCAAAACCTAGGCTACAGCCAAGCCGCGGCACAAAGAGCCGTAAACGAAACCTTCGAAACCTACAAAGAACCCCCATCAATCTCTGAACTCATCACCGCCTCCTTAAGCAACATCTAAGACAAATTTGTGTGCCGGAGGCACACAAATATTATTAGCCCGTGGAGGTTGTGAAAAAATAGCAAGAATGAGTGTTTCCGGCCGAATGGTTTCTTATTACTTGTGCCGTAGGTACAAGCTTATTATTAGCCCATAGTGTAGCCCCGACGGGGCAAACTATGGGAACGCAGTATAATTAATATTTTGAGCCACGGATGTGGCGGCTCATTATTTATTCGCCACATCCGTGGCTATATAGTTTTTTTTAGCATTGGTTCCCACGGTTTGGCCCTTCCGGGCCTACACCATGGGCTAATAATGAACGTGTACCTACGGCACACAAATTTGTCTATTTTCTCTATGCTCTCTCTGTGTGTGGTTTTAATACTCCCAAGGGGCTTTTTCGGGGAAGTAGGCCTCAAAGAATCTGTGGAGCAATTCATCTTGCTCTAGGCTATCTTCTAACATGGCGTCCTCTATGCAAAAGGTGCGGGGGCGTTTTTTGGCAATTGTCAACAAAGACTCCTCATTGTCGCGGAAGTTGTCTTTGAGGGCTATAACTTGGCATTGGATGTGTGAAAGTTTGGCAAGACCATGATTCTCTAAAAAATACTGGCTCAAGCCTGCTGTGATAAGACAGTCATCGAAAGAACGAAAGGCATGGCCCGATACCTTTTTAAACACTGATGGCACACACTTTTCTAAAGTCTGCTGATAGGAGCGTTTAAAGGCAAAAGGGGCATGTTCAAGGGCTTTGCGGCTTTTATTGCCAAATAGACGATTAAGAAATGCATTTGTGTTTTTCCACGATGCTTCAAATGAAGGGTCATCAGGTGTTACTTTGCCTTCTGGGCTTGTCCATGAAGCTAAAAACATTTTTGGCTTAGCAGATTTTGAAAAGAAATCAGATACTTTTGCAGGCGCACCTAAAAAGACATCATCATTAAAATAGATATAGCTTTCTTGTAGGTTGGGGATATGATGAAGGTTGGCCTCTATTGCCTGAGAGTTAAATGTGGGCAAGTTTTCTTTGTTATAAAATATATCTGCATGATCAATAATTGATATGAGGGGATGATCTTTTAGCCATGAAGGCCTCTGATTATAGGTAACAATGTATATGTGATTTATAAAAGGCGCATACTTCCAGACTGAACGAAGGGAGTATTTAAGCTCATCTCGGCTACGAAAACGCATCTTTGCACACACCTCAGCAGGAAGCTGCCCGTGCCGTTTTTTTGCCAGAAGAAATTGCTGCTGCCAAACTGGATCTGCCCCATCTACCCATGTGTAGACTATATCTACCTTCCCCACATTTTTACTTGCAGGTTTGAAAGTACACACGCCTGCAAGAGAGCCAAATTGTAAAACACTCAGTAAAAATATAACTATCTTCCTTAACCTTTTCATATTTTTTAAAACATGGCTTTGTTGTAAAATATCCGCAAATTGAGGCTTATATCATGCAAAAAATTTGTGTGCGCATGCCAAACTGGCTTGGCGATGCTGTTATGGGAACGCCGGTTTTGCACGATATCAAAAAGGCATATCCAGACTGTTCCCTCACGGTTATCTGTCATAATGCCATTAAAATACTTCTTGAAGCCACACCTTTTATCGATAACTTTATTGTATTTGCAAACGATAAAAAACGCAGCGCACAAGAAAAGAAAAGAATTTACAACGAGCTGCAGCAAGGCCAATTTGATGCAGGCATCCTTCTCACACGTTCATTATCTTCTGCCTGGTGGTTCTATAAAGGTAAAATTGCTCGTCGTATAGGCTTTAAAGACCATTACCGCACGCTTCTATTAACTGATGCACTTGATATTCCAGAAAATGAAGAGACAGAGCACCAGGTTATTACCTACAAAAGGCTGTTAGAGCCTCTAGGTATACCTATGAGCACAAGTGCCCCTCAGCTCTACCTAACGCCAGAAGAAATTCAGACAGCAAAAGATCATCTGAAGAGCATGGGAGTAGAAAGCCATCACTTACTTATCGGCATAAACCCTGGCGCTGCCTTTGGTTCTGCTAAGTGCTGGCTACCAGAGCGGTTTAAAGAGCTTACAGCGCGGCTCAGCCTTCATCCTGATGTGCGAATAGTTTACTTTGGCGATGCAACTACCAAACCACTTGTAGATGATATTACAAGTCGATTTGGCAACAACGTACTCAATTTTGCAGGTAAAACCACATTACGCTCTTTTACCACGCTACTCTCGCTTTGCAATTGCCTCGTTACTAATGATAGCGGCCCTATGCATGTAGCAGCGGCCCTTGGAACCCCATTAGTGGCTATCTTTGGCTCTACAAACGAAGTAAAAACTGGCCCCTATGGCGGTGGAACTATAATTCACAAACATACGCTCTGCAGCCCATGCTATAAGCGCGTTTGCCCTATAGACTTTCGCTGCATGACAAGTATTTCTGTAGATGATGTACATAATGCCATTTTACATACGGTAGGACATGATGCACGACTATCAAGGTAATTACACACCTCTTCATTCCTATTCAACACCAAAGCCTGCCACCTATATAGAAGGACAGGCTCTAGTAAAAAAAGGCAAAGTTGCAGCCATAATTTTAGCAGGCGGCCATGGGTCACGCCTCGGCTACGATGCTCCTAAAGGCTGTTTTCCTCTTATAGGCGATAAAAGCCTCTATTCTTTTTTTGCAGATAAAGTACGAGTGGCATCGGCACAGTATGGCCACAAGCTACTACTTGCCATCATGACCTCAGATGCTACACATGAACAAACTCTACAGCACTTTGAAGATCATGCCTATTTTGGACTAGATAGTGACCAAGTCTGTTTCTTTCAGCAGCAAAATTTACCACTGCAAGATGAGTCTGGAACCATATGTGACCTCACAGCACCAGATGGGAACGGCGCGCTTTTTTGGCATATGGCAAAGAGCGGGCTTCTTAATACTTGGGACAAACAAGGTGTTGAATATTTTACAGTGTGTACAGTAGATAATGTTTTGGTAGACCTCTTTCAGCCCGATCTTATTGGCTTACATGCACAAAAAGGTAATGACATTACTGTTGTAGGGATAACCCGAAATACCCCACAAGAACAAGTAGGAGTACTCGTAGAAAAAGACAACAAACTTGCCGTAGTTGAATATTCTGAGATGCACGACTCTGAGCGTTTGGCCACAAACCAAAATGGCTCTTTAAAGTATCCGCTAGCTAACATTTCTTATTTTTGCATGAGCATGGATTTTGCAAAAAAAATGGTTCAACTAGATAAATCTGTGCTACCAATTCACAAAGCGAAGAAAAAAGTACAATCATCCTACTTTTATAAATCAGAGTATTTTATTTTTGATCTCTTAGCGTTTTGCCATAAAGCCGAAGTGCTCCTCTTACCCCGTACCCAATACTTCGCCCCTTTAAAGAGTAGTGCCGACATACCTTTAGTACAAGCAGCCTTATCGAGCATGGTCAAAAAAACCTTCAACGATTAAAACGATAATAACGAAATAACCAAAGCAATATTTTTTGTTTTATGTCGTTGATGTCTTTTTGAATCCCAGCAACTAAAAATTTCATCATGTACAGCCAAATAAGTCGCTCTTTACAAAGGCGGCAAATAGCTTTATACTCCTACCCGAACTCTTTAAGGTGTAAAACGATGAAGATAACCTATTTAGGTGCTGGTGCTTGGGGATTTTGCTTAGCTAGACTTTTGGCAGAAAAAGGCCATGATGTCACTTCTTGGTCTATCGACAAGCAGCTTGTCGAAACGCTCAACAAAACTCAGGTTCATCCTCATCTAAAAGGGCGGCCCATCTCAAAGTCGGTCCGCTTTACATCTGATTTACAAGAAGCTATCGTTGGTGCAGAACTGGTTGTTGAATCAGTAACATCTGCCGGCCTAAGACCTGTTTGTAAAGAGCTAAAAGCTTTGGACCTGCCATCTAACATTCCATTTTGTCTTACCTCAAAAGGTATCGAACAAAACAGCGGCCTCATCTTACCAGAAGTGCTCGTAGATGTAATGGGAAGCCAGTACCAAAATAGCATCTGCTCCTTTAGTGGCCCGAGCTTTGCAGAAGAAGTCAGCCAAAACCTCCCCACATCTGTTGTTGCGGGCGCCTACGACCCAAAAGTGGCCGAATATGTAGCAGAAGCCTTCACCACAAGTTTTTTACGCGTCTATCCTAACCGAGACATTCGCGGCGTTGCCTTTGGGGGAGCACTTAAAAACATTATCGCCATTGCTTGCGGTATTTCTGATGGCCTAAATCTTGGCAATGGCGCAAGAGCTGCTCTTATGACACGCGGCCTGCACGAAATTGTAAAGCTTGCCAAACACTTTGGAGCGAAACAAGAAACGCTGTATGGCTTATCTGGAATGGGTGACTTATTTCTTACCTGTTCATCATCTACAAGCCGCAACTACAGCTTTGGTAAACTATTAAGTGCAGGATCTTCTGCCACGGATGCTAAGAAATCAATCGAAATGGTAGTAGAGGGTGCCTATACGTGCGTGTCAGCGGTTCAACTAGGCAAAAAAGCCAATATAGACCTCCCAATAAGTGAAGCTGTTTTACAGATTTTAGAAGGCAAGCTCCAGGCAAAAGATGCTGTAGGCCTACTTATGCAACGTCTTATTAAAGAAGAATCTCTCTAAATGCCAGTAGCTATAGAACACGTATACGTTGCACCTAAACCCTCGTGCGACCAGATCGTAGAAAGGCTCAATGCATTAAATACCGGTATGACGCTTGATGAGCTTACACATATGGTAAGCTTTATTGAATCACTACGGCAAGCAGCACGTCACACACCCCTTTATTTACGAAAAGAAGATACACTCTTAGCCCGCACACT
>JAJFUY010000095.1 GCA_021372185.1 Chlamydiales bacterium
TACGCGGATAATGGGGTTGGGATGTATCAGATCGCGAATGAGGTGCATTAAAAATACTTTATTACTTTTGTCATCTTCGCTACGGTTGCTTATTTTATTATAGGTTACTATGTGCTCATCAAGCTGTTGAATGATGTTGTTTTGAGCTTTAATAATGTTCTCCGCCAGGTCTTGAGACTGAGCACCAGTGTCGCGGAAAAATTTTAATGAGATGTGCCATGGGGTCAGGGTACCAAAGGTCATTTCATACAGTTCAATACCAAGGGCGTAAAGGTCTGTTTTACTTAAATATTGTTGATCAAGCTTTTCGTTGCTAAATCTTTGTTTCAGCAATTCTGGGCTGGTATAAGAGTATGTCCCATAAAAACCTTGCCGCCAGCAGGGTGTTTCACCCCGAGACAATATGGTTGCAAAATCATAATCGGCAAGAAGAGTATGGCATTCATCTTTTACAAGCATGTTACCAGCCTTGACATCTCCATGAATAATACCGAAATGATGAAGGGCGCTTAATTGAGTTAATATATCATACGCAAGGACAATGATCTCAGTAGATGTAAAGAGTTTACTTGCTTTCATATCTTGCATCGATGAAGTATAAAAAGGAGCGATCATGCAACTTTTATGGATTTTTTCAGGGATTTCTCCTGGAGCACATTTTTTTACTTTTTCGTAACTAAAGAATTCATAATTGCAGATAAGAACACTAAGAATATCCTTAAATTCTTGTTCGGAAAATACTTTTTTAACTCTTTGATCCAATGGCTCTTTATGCGCAATTATAGACTTATGTTTCTCGTCATGCGTAACAAGTTGAAATACTTTTTCTACACCAATAACTGTTATCTTCTCAGCTTTATTTTTTGGATTAGTCCATCTAATGCGAATAGCTCGTGTACCTCTTCTGTAACCACCCTTAGCAACATGAAGACCACCCTTTGTTTTTAGGTATATATACGCTGCCTTTTTTGTATGATTATAGCGGATTGTACGAGGAAGGCTTATAAGATCTTTTGTATGAGTATAAATCCCACGTTTGTCGTTATGTTCTAAAGCAAGAGAAATATCCTCTACGATGTCATTAATGTTGTCTTTTGTAAGCCCATGAAAATCCTCTCCTAAGCTTTCTATACCGCGTGTAAGGGCGCATACTAATGGGGTAGCTGTTTTGAGGTTAAGTGCTTGTAGTTCTGGGATGGGGTCGACTTCTTTATGTGATCCAGTCATGTATTTGCCAGCAACAAGCGTAACTTCATCAGGAGATAAGGTGTTTTGGTCCCCATGTTTATATTTATATCTTTGATGGGAGTTTGAGGTCGGAACAGGAATCGGTTTTGGCTGTGAGCGTGGGAGCGGCGGTGTGGGCCGTTGCTGCTGACTAAGTGGTTTTGAAACAACTGATTGTGTAGTCATAGTGATTTTTTTGCATTATTTAAGTAAAATTCTAACAAATAATACATAAAAAATCAACTACTCATTATTAACTTGTATTAAATTATAAAATATGTAATAATCTTCCTTTAAATTAATGGAGTTTGTTATGTCTATTAATGGAATTGGACCCTCAACTAACAGTAGTATTGTAGTGTTTCAGCCTGTAGATCGAGATCAAGCAGAGAATACTACTGATAGAGAAGACATCGAACTGGGGCTGCTTGGTAGCGATAATACATTTAATTTAACGCACAATCAGGTAAGAGAATTAAAAATTGAAAACTGGAAGAAAAACTGGTGGAAAATTCATGAGGAAGAAGATGCCGAAGGGAAGGAAGAAAAGACCGCGAAAAAACTTATGCCTATAGGGGCAAAACAGTATGTTGCGCTTGCAGTCACCGTTGCGCTCACAACCGGTCTACAGTTTGTCTTTGAACAGGAGCCGGTCATGAGTAGTACAGCTGGCGCTGCCATGAACTCATGGAAAATTGTCTATATTCAAACAACGGCCCTTAAAGATACAAGAATTCCGCAAAATGTCATGAGAGCTATTGCGGGCACTATGCTTGTTGCTGCTATTATCTTTCGCTTTGTGCCAGACGATCCTAACGGAGTAATTCCAATCCTTCGTAAGCTTCCCCTCACCGATGCATCACTTGCGATTTTTGCAAAATGTGATTTAAACTCGCTTAAATTAGATCAAAAACTTATTGCTCTTTTTAGAAGATGCTGTAATCGCGAATTTCCTGCGGTACCTGCAAAAATCGTCACCCTACTTGCACAAGCATCGGTGATGGGCGTGGTTATGAGTGTTCCAAATGTCGTCGGATCTTATGTGGCTGCGGCTGCTGCCGTTCTGAAAAAAGCACAGTGGAGACGAATAGCTGATCTAGTTTGGCAAGCAGCAGATAGAGTGGAAGATCCTGTCAAACGTAAAGTTGCAATTGCCGCGTCTATTGGTTCATGCGTCTCACTTACGGCAGCTTGCGCGTATGCGTCTACTACCCCTCTATTTCAAAATTCGTACATTAGTTGGCTTCCTGTGGCAGCGGGAATTATCTCCTTTGATGCTGTTTCCAGAACAGTAAAACAGCTGATTAATGCCTTTACTCTTCCTGAGGAAGATGAAATTAAAGAACAGCTTGGTCTACTTGAGGATGTCGAAATAAAGCAGCCGGCCCCAACATTTTGGAGTAGATGTTCAACTGTCCTTCAAACAGTTGGGCTTTTTGGCGCAGCGGGTGGTATCTCAGCGTTAGTTGGTCCTACAATGATTCATAAGCCTGGTGAGCAAAGTGTAACAACCATTCCGGCTGTTGCGGTCTCCATCGGCCAAGAAGCTGCTTCCTATCTTAAATCAGCTACAGGGCTGATTTTTCAGAAGTCTAAAGCCGCACTTGCGGCTACTGTTGGCTTAGTAGCTGCTGGCACTGGTGTCTTTCTTGCTCGAAATGCGCTCGGTATTGATCGCTATCTCACACCAGGTTATGGAGCTTGTGTCTTTGGTCTTGCTACTGTCTTTACGACAGGTCTCTATCTCAACAAAGCTACGCTTAAAGCAGATAAAAGGCCAAAAATTAAAAAAATTGAGGTGCAAAGTAGCAACAGCTAGCTAAGGGAGGGGGTGATATTCTCTATCTTGAGATGGCCACTACCAAGCAAACTTACGTCTATCCTTTTGCGCCAGAGCTACCCGTTCCCCCATTACGATCAAAAATCGCCCTGTGTTTAATAGCTGGGATAGTGAGCGATTCTTCAAATATGATATCTATAACTTATGTGCTATCAAAAAAACGCGTTTAGACTTCATGCAAAAGCGTATAAAAGATTGTCCTAAGGCTCTTGGAGAAATGCATGCCATTGATTAACTAGTGCTTCTTTTGAGAGGCCTATGATCTGTTCAAAAGATGAATAGTCTTCAAGAAGTTTAAGTACGGCTTCCCAACCATACTTTTTTTCAATATAGGAAGTAAGTGATACGGCGCACCAGCCCATTCCAGGTAATCCATAAGTTGAATTTTCTAATTCGTTGATCTCTGGTAAAAACGAGGGCACTCTCTGGTATGGCCAATCTACCCTTTTTGCAGTAATACCAGCTACTAACCACCATGGTGCATTGCATTGGGGGAATTTATTATAAATAAAGGCCTGCACCACTGCTTTTAAAAGGGCCTTTCTTACATTTTCAGCCGAATGATAGGAGCCGGGATTCAGTGGAGAAATCATCTGGATGGGATTGCCAAACTGGATAATCCACCAGTCGGGAGCATCCTCGGCATCAATTGTTTTATGAAATGTGGTTAAATCGGGAAAAAGCTGTATCTGAATTCTCTCGGAAAATTGTGTTTGAAATTCTTCTGAAAGTTTAGGGTAGAGGGTCTCGCATGACTGAACAAGCGCACGACACTCTTCTTTATCTTGTTCGCTGCAGGTTATTTCAAAATGTTCAGAGTTTACCGAATTCTGATATGCCGATAGGGGGGCATAAAGACTTAGCAAGAGTATAAGAGAGCGAAAAAGCATACAAAGCTCCTATAAAATAAGCCGTGAGTATACTTGAGGCTGTTGACAGAAGTCAACGGCCTTCGAGGGGAGTTTAGCTCCAGACGGTGAAAGTGGCGCCCATGATGAGGAGCATAACGAGATAGAAAACAGAGCAAATATCGTTTTGAAGTAACAAGTTGCCGCGATAAGAAGCACTAAACTTGTGATAGTGTCTAAAGGCGTCTGGCTTCACAGCTACTGAAACCAGACGCCTATTTTCTGAGGTTAGCCTGACCCGTTGGTAAAATCATCCATGCTTGCTAAATTATTCCTTCTTTAGGCATGGTCAAATTTTTTGATCAATGGGGGAATTTATGGCTATTACTACTACCACTAACAAGCAAACATACGTCTATCCTTTTGCGCCAGAGCTACCTGTTCCTCCATTACGATCTGATTTATTAGGCGGTAAGGGTAAAGGCTGTGCTGAAATGGCCTCTATTGGCATGCCTGTACCGGCGGGGTTTATCATTACTACAGAAGCCTGTAATAGCTATCGCCATGCCGGCAAAACCTTTCCTCAAGGCTTAAAAGAACAGATTGCCTCAAGTGTGCACATTTTAGAGCAGTTAAATAAAAAAGAGTTTGGCAGTTCAACAAACCCATTACTTGTGTCAGTAAGATCGGGTGCGCGAGTATCAATGCCCGGCATGATGGATACTGTACTTGATTTGGGGCTAAATGATGAATCTGTGAAAGGATTTGCCAAATCTTGTAATAACGAGCGGCTTGCTTATGATAGCTACCGGCGCTTTATCATGATGTTTTCTGATATCGTGTATGGTGTATGCCGCAAAATTTTTGAACATGCATTTGAAGTTCTAAAAATCCAAGAAAAGGTACAAGAAGATACTGATGTAAGTGTGGATGCCTTAAAAGAATCCTGCCGCATCTTTCAGACGATCTTTGAGCAGCAGGTAAAAAAGCCTTTCCCGCAAAATGCCTTTGAACAGCTCCATAGCGCTATCGGCGCTGTATTTAATAGCTGGGATAGTGAGCGAGCTGTTCTTTATCGCGAGCTTAATCATATACCAGATGATTGGGGAACAGCCGTTGTTGTGCAGACTATGGTGTTTGGTAACAGGAACAATAATTCTGCTACAGGTGTTGCCTTTACAAGGGATCCCGCATCAGGAGAGAACCACTTTTACGGTGAATTTTTAGTAAATGCTCAAGGTGAAGAGGTTGTAGCGGGCATAAGAACTCCTCATCCCATAAACCGCCGTCAAAAAGAAAAGACAAAGTCAGACTTAGAGTGCTTAGAAGAGCTGATGCCCGAGGCCTATAGCCAGCTTTTAACCATCGTTAAACGGTTAGAAAAGCACTACAAGGACATGCAAGATATAGAATTTACAATAGACGACAACAAACTCTATATGCTTCAGACACGATCTGGCAAAAGAACAGGCTTTGCAGCGGTGCGTGTGGCAGTTGAAATGTTAGATGAGGGCTTAATAGATGAAAGAACGGCCCTAAAACAGGTTGAGCCAAATCAATTGATACAGCTACTAGCGCCCGTTTTTGACTCAAAAGCCAAAAGTGATGCCAAAAAATTCTTTGTAGCAAAGGGTCTTAACGCAGGCCCAGGAGCTGCATCAGGTAAAGCCGCTTTTAGCTCTGATAAGGCTGTAGAGTATAAAAAGAACGGCCATAAATGCATTCTTGTACGAGAAGAAGCAAACCCAAGTGATTTCCCCGGCATGGTAGCAGCAGAGGGCATTTTAACCACTCGAGGTGGCAGCACAAGCCATGCGGCAGTTGTTGCTCGCGGTATGGGAAAGCCCTGTGTTGTTGGCTGCGGGGCACTTTTTATAAATGAAACGGCAAAGACACTCTCAATGCAAGATAAAGTTTTGCATGAAGGTGATGATATATCTATTGACGGTATGACAGGAGAGGTGTTTTTTGCAGCGCTACCTACGAGCCCCTCAGAAGTTGTGCAGGTGATGATTGAAAAGTCTAAAAAACCAGAAGACTCTTTGGTGTTTAGGCAGTATGACCGCCTCATGAACATTGCAGATACCTATAGAAAGCTTGAAGTACGGGCTAATGCTGATAATCCAACTGACAGCATAGTAGCACGAGCTTTTGGCGCGCAAGGTGTGGGCCTATGCCGTACAGAGCATATGTTTATGAACCCTGAGCGATTAAACGATGTACGATGCATGTTCTTTAGCACGCGTACTGAAGATAGAAAAGTAGCTATAGATCGTCTACAAAAACACCAAAAGAGTGATTTTATAGGCATATTTAGGGTGATGGATGGCCTACCGGTAACTATACGATTACTTGACCCGCCACTTCATGAGTTTATGCCGCATAGTGATGAAGAGCTTGAACTAGTAGCTGATACAATAAATTTACCACTGGCAGAACTGGTAAAAATTCGTGTTAGCCTGCAAGAGCAAAACCCCATGCTTGGCCATAGAGGCTGCCGTTTGGGCATAAGCTATCCAGAAATAAGTGAAATGCAGACAAGGGCTATCTTAGAGGCAGCAATCGAAGTGAGCAAAGAGGGTAAGGCAGTGCACCCAGAAATAATGGTGCCACTAGTTGGTATCGAAGGTGAGCTCATCCACCAAAAAGCCATCATCGACAAAACAGCTCAAGAAGTATTCAAAGATCAAAA
Organism: Chlamydiales bacterium; assembly: GCA_021372185.1. Classification (GTDB taxonomy): domain Bacteria; phylum Chlamydiota; class Chlamydiia; order Chlamydiales; family FEN-1388; genus SZAS-7. The sequence goes on from JAJFUY010000095.1 coordinate 6,608, forward strand.
TGCTACCGTACATTATACTGTGGGAACGATGATTGAGCTACCAAGAGCTGCACTCATGGCAGATAGTATTGCCAAACACGCCCAGTTCTTTAGCTTTGGCACAAACGACTTAACGCAAACAACCTTTGGCATAAGCCGAGACGATAGCGCCAAATTCGTACCCATGTACGTAAAAGGCCTTACAAATCCAAACGGCTCTGATGAAATGATCCACATCCTATCTGACGACCCATTTCAGGTTCTAGATGCAGCCGGAGTTGGCCAGTTGATGAAAATCGCTCTAGAGCTAGGCCGTAAAACCCGGCCAGACTTAGTATGCGGCATCTGCGGAGAACACGGCGGCGAGCCCCACTCCGTGGCATTCTGCCACACTTTGGGCCTCAACTACGTCTCCTGCTCCCCCTATCGCGTAGCAATCGCCCGCCTAGCAGCAGCAATAGCGGCATTGTAATTTTTTTATAGAGTGTGGCTTCTCCACCTGTTTTTTGTGCTTGCCATATTAGATATAGTTTGCTATATTGAAATGAGATGGTTAAAAATTCACATAAAGGAATATGTATGAACGACAAAAATTTGGCTTCAGGTGTTGCGTATTATGAGGCGATGGGAAGGAAGGATCTTTCTACAATTGAAACATATCTTCATCCAGATGTGCGGCTCATAAGCCCGCTTGCAGAAATTACTGGAAAAGAAAATGTGCTGAACTCAGTAACGCACTTTCTAGATGTTTTTAATACGCTAACAATTCGTGCAAGCTGCGGTAATGACAACCATGTTATGCTCGCCTATGACCTACACTGCGCTGCCCCATTTGGGCTTGTTCGTGGAGCTGTGCTGCTGACGTTTAAAGATGGCTTAATTTTTCAGTATGAGCTATTTTATGATGCACGACCATTTGTCTCTAAGAAAGAAGAAATTTTTAACTGACGAATTACTTTGAAAAAAAGAACCTACAATTCTGAAAACAGAAATGCCCAGGCGACCGTAACCAAAAAACGTATTCTTGATACTGCCAAACAGCTTTTTCAGGTAGAAGGCTTTGAGTGCGTTACGATTGAACAATTGGCAAAAGCGTCTGGAGTTTCTGTACCTTTAGTCTATTCTCTCTTTTCATCTAAGAGAGGGGTTCTTTTTGCATTGATGGATGAGGCGCTACCAAGTGATGAGTTTAATCAACTTGTTAATGAGGGGAAAAATGAAAAATCCCCTCAAAAACGCCTTGTGATAACTGCTAAACTCTGTCGGCAGTTATATGATTCTGAACGTACACAGATTAGCCTGCTTCAAGGGGCTGCACTGTTAGCCCCAGAACTAAAAGAGCAACAAAAAGAAAGAGAAGATAGACGCCATTTGCGACAGCAAGAGTTTGTCGAAACTCTTATGAAAGATGGCGCTCTTAAGGAAAACCTTACACTAGAAGAGGCTCGAGATATCCTCTGGACGTTCACAGGACGAGACATCTATCGCATGCTCGTAGTAGAGCGTGCCTGGACATCAGATCACTACGAGAAGTGGCTGGCAGAACTCCTTAACGCATCTCTCCTCAAAAATTAAACCATGCATTTATTTCGTTTTCGAATGAGTGTGAAAATACAAATAAAAAAAGCCCGGGCAAGATGAACTTGCACGGGCTTTTTTATTTGCCTGTTAGGGCAAATAATTAACCGCCGCAGCCGCAGCTTTCTGATGAGCTTGAGCTTGAGCTAGAGCAATCGCGAGCATTTTTTGTAACTTTTTTTGTTGCTTTTGCTTTAGGAGCAGCTGAAACTGATGCAGCTGACAATACGAATAGAGCGCATAGAACACATGATAGGAAACGTGACATAGGAATATCTCCTTAATTAAGTTTAAAAATTAACAGCCAATTGGCCGCAGTATCTTGATACCCTATTTTGCACATTTAAAAAAAGCATTTTTTATAGGAGGGTTAGTGCCTTAAAACTTCTATTCGCACTATACCGTCTGAGGCAGCTATCAGGAGGTTCATTGAGGCAGAAGGTTTTGCTATATCGATAATTTTTTTTGCGTCTAAAGTTGTCTTTGCTTCTTCTAAAATTTGGCGGATGAGTAGATGGTTTGGAACGCCAGGTTGAGATTTACCCGGCACACTACAGCCAGAGACAGAAAGCCCATGCTCGTTAATGCCAAAATAGCATCCCACAATACCGTGCCAGCCTATTGCGACAAAGCCATATGTAGTGGCAGTTTTTTCATGAGTAAATAGCCGTGTATAAGGGCTCAAGAGCCCCATAGGAATGTCAATGTTATGAAGCACTGTTATGTTGTTAGGAGCGATGTCTAATTTATAGCGGTGATAGCAGCGATTTGCGGAATGATCAGAGCCTATTGCATAGTAGAGGCAGCTATTTTTGCCGTCATAGATACATGAGGCTAGGGTTTGGCGGGTGTTAACCGCTAATAGAGCTTGTTTATTTGAAGCTGTCGTGTTTTGAAGCGTGTCAAAGCGCCAAAACGATTTATCCACATCCACAACATCCGCACCTCTTCCGTGTGAATGAAAATAGCTTGTAGCTACCTTTTTGGTATCACCACAAGAGGCTTTTATGCTGCCGCCAAAGAGCGATACACGGTCTAAAATTGTATTGGCAAGTAAAATGTCTGAAAATTCATACCCTGTATCATGAGCCAGTTTTTTCATCTCATCCATATATCGGGGCAGAATGTACGCTTGCTGCTTTTGGCTTTGAGACACTGCATCATTGCCAAATACTTTGCAGTAGAGCGGTACCATGGTCTCAAGTAAGTTGGAGGCAAGTTGGGTGCTGCTTTTTTTAAAAAAGAGCATGCGGTCAATAATGGCCACGAGAAAGCCTAAAACCGGCAGCACTTCAAAAAAGGCAAAAGCAAAATGCCATATGCGCTCTTTTTTGCTAAGCGTCTCTATTCCTATTTGCTTTTGGATAATGCGGCTATTAAAATACTGGATAAGATGCCTCCAGCTATAGCGAAAAGGCATATCAATAAAAAGCATGTACAGTGAAGATCGGGGCAGCGTATAGTCTAAATAGAGCATTAGTAACTCATAGTATCAAGCTCAACTTTGCCTCTAAAGACTCTGTAGGCATAGGCAACGTACAGCAAAAAGAGCGGCACTCCAAGGCAGGCCATGCCCAAAAGTATTTGTAGGGTAAAGAGTGTTGACGATGAATTATAAATGGTAAGGCTATAGGCATCGTTAATACTTGATCGTACCATGTTTGGGTATGTGCCAAGCGCATAGAGCAATACAAGCGATAAAATTACCAGGCATGAACTTAAAAACGCCCAACCATCGCGTACTTTTTTTAGGCTTTTGTAAAGTGCGATAATACCAACAAGCCCTAAAAAGACTATTGGGTAGAAAGTGGGTTTGTCATGCATAAACTGCATCACATGCGATTCATAAATCGGCGTGACGGCATTTACAAAGGCCCAGAAAATGGTAAAGAGTACTAAGAGTCTCATGTTCCAGCGCTTGAGGCGCTCATGCAGCGCACCTGTAGTTTTAAGTGTAAGGTATAACGAGCCATGAAGCATAAAAAGCAATGTGGCAAAGCAGCCGAGAGTTACTGCATAGGGCGAAAATAGGGCACTTAAATCTTTTACAAACTCACCTTGTTCATTTATGGGTAGGCCCTGAATTAAGTTTGCAGTCACAACGCCTAAGCCAAAGGCCATACCAAAGCTTGCGAGTGAAAATACCACATCCCAAAAGCCGCGCCATTTGGGGCTTACAATTTTACTACGAAATTCTATGGCTACTGCGCGGTAGGTAAAGCAAAAAATAATCAGCATCATGGGTATATAGAGGGCCGATAATAGCTCAGCAAAAGCAGAAGGGAAGCCTGCAAGGAGCGCGCCGCCAGTAATAACCACCCACAATGAGTTACTATCCCATACAGGGCCTATGGCGTTCATAAATATGCGTCTATCGGTATCTGATTGTGTAAAGAGATGAAGGCAGCCAACACCTAAGTCAAAGCCATCTAATGCCGCATAGGCAAATATGCACGTGATAAAAACTCCATACCATAAAAGCTGTGCTGTCTCTAAATTCATAGGTTAGTCTTGCTTGTAAGGGTCTCGATACGGGGATTCTTCTGGCAGATCTGTTGGACCATGTTTTATCTTATGGTCGAGTAAAAAGCAAAATAGAGCAAAGAGGCTTACATAAATGAGTATGTATAAGCAGAGCGTAAAAAGAGCCTCGTTAGCTGTAACTGAGGGCGAATAGGCATCTTTTGTTTTGAGCAGTTTATAGACAGACCAAGGCTGCCGCCCTAAACAGGTAGAATACCAACCAGTCATGTTGCCAATTTGCGGGAAGGTCACGGAGATAATGAGGTATTTTAAAATGCGAGGGTGCAAGCCCCAAGCATTTTTTCTCCACAGCCATATACCAAAGAGCACTCCAATAAACATAAGGCCCCACATGGCTACCATAATGTGATAGACCTGAAAGACTACCTGAATCCAAGGCCATTCATCTTTGGGCGCTTGATCAAGCCCCGCAACGGGTGTTTGAATATCTTTATGCACTAAAAAGCTTAAAGCTCCAGGTATTGCCAGACCAGTTACAGTTTGTTTTTCTGTATCTACATAGCCAAAGGCGTAGAGGGGAGTGTACTCTTCAGTTTTAAAGACGCCTTCAAATGCGGCAAATTTTACTGGGTTATATTTGGCAATAAGCGACGCTAAATGATCGGCTGAGACAAGCTGTAAGGCAACGCTTACGATAGCAATAGATAGCCCCACTTTCATAGAACGAATAGCAAAGTCTGTATAGCGCTTTTTAAGAAGGTAGTAACTGGCTACGCTAATAATAAGAAATGAACCTGCCATCCAGCAGCCCAAAATCACGTGTGAGAGGTGTGAAAGTGCCGATGGGTTAAATGCCATCTGCCACCAGTCAGTAACAGCAGCATACTCGATGCCTTTGGCATTTTTTTGAATTACGTAGCCGGCAGGTGTCTGCATCCAAGAGTTGACGTTAGTGATCCACACGCCGCTAAAGTGCGCCCCAAAAGCCACGGCAATAGTAGCGGCAAAGTGCACTTTTGGCTTTACGCGGTTCCACCCAAAGAGCAAAATACCCAAGGCTCCGGCTTCCATAGTAAAAGCAAATAGACCCTCAGCGGCTAGTGCCGAGCCCAAAACATCACCCACAAACGCTGACCAGCGCGACCAGTTTGTACCAAACCCAAAAACAAGCGGTACACCCGTTGCCACGCCAAGCGCAAAGGTGAGGGCAAATACACGTATCCAGAATTTAGTGATGCCTTCCCAAACCTTGTCTTTAGTCTTAAGGTAGAGCCACTCAAAAATAATAAGTGCAACAGATAAACCAATGCTCAGCGGCGGGTAGATGTAGTGAAAGGTAAGGTTAAGACCAAACTGCGTGCGATGTAAAATTTCTGCGTCCATGGCAGTGGTTTATACCAAGAACAACCATTAAACACAAATCAAACGTGTCTGTCGAGTGGTGTGTGATTTTTTTACCACTGAGCACACTGAGCTCAGTGGTAAAAAAATCACACACTAGTTAGGTAAAAGGCTTGGTAAGTCTTTCTTCATCGTGTAATACGACGGCCCAGGGGTTTCTATAATGGCGCCGCCAAGACACACGTTGTCTTTGTAGAAGACAATCGATTGTTGCGGAGTGATGGCTCGTTGGGGGACTAAGAAGCGTACAAAGAGGCGGCCGTTTTCGATTTTTTCGATGACGCAGGGCTGATCTGGTTGGCGGTAGCGCACCTTTGCTTGGCATATAAATGGGAAGAGCCCGGGCGGCATGTCGGCAACCCATGAGGCTGTGTGTGCCGTGAGCTCGTCGGCAAAAAGAGCTGGGTGGTTGGCGCCTTGTACTACCCAGACGATATTTTCTTCCACATTTTTGGCTACTACAAACCAGGCCTCGCCTGCGCCGCCAATAGCCAGGCCCTTTCTTTGGCCAATGGTATAAAAGGCAACGCCTTGATGAGGGCCTACAACTTTGCCGTCTAATGTTCTAAAGGTGCCTTGTTTATAACCAATGTGCTTTGATAAAAACTCTCTGAAATTTCTTTCGCCAATAAAGCAGATGCCTGTTGAATCTTTTTTTTCGGCGACTGTGAGGTTATGTTTCTTGGCAATTTCTCGTACGGTGCCTTTGGCTAGGCCTCCAATAGGAAAGAGTACTTTAGAGAGAATTGATTGATTGAGTGTGTAGATAAAGTAGGTCTGATCTTTGGCAGTATCGTGGCTTTTGGTGAGAAAATACTGGTTATCACGATAGATATTTTGTGCATAGTGGCCAGTAGCAAGGCCATGTGCTCCTAACTTTTGCGCGGTATCAAGTAGTAATTTAAATTTTATTTCACGATTGCAGAGAATATCGGGATTGGGGGTATTGCCTTTTTCAAGCTCGGTTAAAAAATCAGCAAACACCTGTTCTTTATATTCTTTTGAAAAATTTATTGGGTAGTATGGGATGCCGAGCTGCGAGGCTACTTTTACCACATCTTCATATTCTTGGGTGGCAGGACAGACGCCATCTATTTCTTCTTCCCAGTTTTTCATGAACATGCCGATAACGTTATAGCCCTGTTCTTTTAGAAGAAGCGCCGTAACAGACGAGTCTACGCCCCCAGACATGCCTACAACAATTGTTTTTTGAGGCCCTGAGAGGTGAGGATGAGTAAAAAGTGAATCTGAAGTAACCATAGTTGTAAAATTGTATAACAAGGTGATTATTAGTACAATTTATATAAAATCCTTTACAACAACTCGGTAATGCCTTACGCTATCCTTTCTATTTATCCCTTTTGGAGAAAGAACTCATGTCCTTTAAAGATTTTGGCCTATCGCCTCAACTACTTGCAGCAATCGATGAACTTGGCTACACCACGCCAACGCCAATTCAATCTCAAGCGATTCCTCTTATTCTTGCTGGGTCAGACCTTATGGCCTGCTCGCAAACTGGTACAGGTAAAACGGCAAGTTTTACATTGCCTCTGTTACAAAACTTACTAAAAACTTCAAAAGACTCTCGCCACTTTGTTCGCGCTCTTATTTTGACGCCAACAAGAGAGCTTGCTATGCAGGTTCATGAAAGTGTGCGTGAGCTTGGCCGCAATCTTTCATTTAAATCTATTGCCATCTTTGGCGGTGTGAGCATTAATCCTCAGATCGATCGCGTAAGACAGGGCGTTGATATTATTGTAGCTACACCTGGTCGTTTACTTGATTTGATGCAGCAAAGAGTAGTTGATCTCTCTCAAGTTCAAGTTTTGGTTTTAGACGAAGCTGATAGAATGCTTGACATGGGCTTTATCCATGACATCCGTAAAATTTTAGCGATGCTTCCTAAAAAGCGCCAAAATTTACTTTTCTCTGCTACGTTCTCTGATGAAGTCAAAAGACTTGTTAGCGGCTTGATGACAACACCCAAAATGATTCAAGCAACAAAAGTAAATTCAACTGCCGAAGGCGTCACACAAGTTGTGCACCCAGTAGACAGCAAAAATAAACGTACACTTCTATCACACCTTATTAGCTCTCAGCAGTGGAAGCAGGTGCTTGTCTTTACAAGAACAAAACATGGCGCAAACCGCTTAGCAGATCACCTCACAGAAGATGGTATTAATTCAGCGGCTATTCACGGCAACAAAAGCCAGTCTGCAAGAACAAAAGCTTTAGATGATTTTAAAAAAGGCAACGTACGCGTACTAGTAGCCACAGATATTGCCGCTCGTGGTTTAGACATCGACCAATTGCCATACGTAGTAAACTACGAACTGCCAAACGTTCCAGAAGACTATGTGCATCGTATTGGACGCACAGGCCGCGCCGGCAACAACGGCCAGGCTGTATCGCTTGTTTGCATTGATGAACACGAGTACCTACGCGACATCGAAAAGCTCTTAAACCGCAAGCTTGAGCAAGTAGTAGTTCCAAGCTTTGAACCAGACCCACGCATCAAAGCCCAACCAATCTTCCAAGGCCGCAAAACGCCGCCAAAATCGGCTCCACGTCCTGCCAACAAGCCTAAAGTGGGTTATGCGTTTGCGGGTAAACGTAGATAAAAGCCGTATCGTAAAAAAACGTGCCCGTGCCCCTGCCCGATTTGGTATTAGAGCCCTTCAGGGCGACTGAACGAAGCCCACCGTGACCGCAGGGAACGGTGGGTATAGTGCAACCCCACCAATATAGAGCCCGGTTTAGGGCGACTCAATCGCGTGATTCAATCGCCCTCAGCCGGGCTCTTATGTTTTTTGTGCCTGTTCCCACCGTTCCCTGCGGTCACGGTGGGCTTCGTTCAGTCGCCCTGAA
>JAJFUY010000103.1 GCA_021372185.1 Chlamydiales bacterium
AGATCCACTTTAGTGGCGACTCATTATTTTAGTCGCCACTTTAGTGGCGACTCATTATTTTAGTCGCCACTAAAGTGGCTCTGATATTTTTTCCATATGGATTCCCACGGTTTGGCCCTACAGGCCTACACCATGGGCTAAGAATGAACGTGGACCTACAGCCCACAAATTTGTTCATTTTTTATCCTGCTAGATCCTGCCAGCGGTAAGTGTGATCCTGTTAATTTTTTGTTTGTTTGCATGATGCGTATGACACTTTTCAAGGCTACTCTCCGCTGCAGATTGCGGTGGGGGTGCTCCAGCTGGAACCCATGGTGCTAGAGGCGCTGAAAACGCAGTCTTGGCCATTTTTGTGGGCGTTCCAGATTACGAGTATGTTGCCGGTAGAGTTTAGTTCTATGTGGTATTCGTGGGCTACGTCTTCGTCATTTGTTGATAGCATATGAGGACTTGTCCAGCTTCCATTGTAAGGCTTCATCACAGCGTATAAACAGCAAATACCTTTTTCTTCATTAACAGCTGTCCAAACAACTACCGCATCTCCTTGTTCGTTTACGGCAAGCTGAGGGCGTGTTGGGTTTAAAGTAGGAAGCGAAATTGTCACAGATTCTGACCAGACTGAATCTACAGCAGATAGTGTTGAGGCCTGGATTACACGTGTTTCTTTTGCATCTAATGCCTCCCAGACAGATATTTTATTACCTGTGGCATCCATCTTTACATGAGGGAAGCCTATATGTTTGGCGTACAGTTCAGATGGTATTACATACCCGCAAATCAAAACAGCTAGCCATAGGCCAAGAAACACTTTATTTTGTAAGGAACGCATCTGCTCTTTATCCACGGCAACTCCTATGCAAGCGGTCTTATTTCCTCTCTATGCATAGATGTGATTATTGCTGCAAATAATTTTTATAATATTATTCCTTATAGCTATTCTTTGAAACTAGAACATCATTATCGTAGTGCTGCAATAGCTTGGGTTTTCCTGTATCATAGTACTTATTAAACACGCCATGACGCTGGCCATCTTTATATTCGCCTTCAAAAATCAGTATGCCCTTTGCATTCCATTGCTGGCATTTTCCATTGAGCTTTCCATGAAGATAGTGGTTTATGCCTGCTTTATGCCCATTGTCAAAATAGCTGATTTCTTCGCCTTCTTGAAGATCGTTTTTAAAGAAAGACTCTTTAAAAGTAGCTCCATTCGGAAAGTAATGAATAGCCTTTCCATTTTGCTTGCCATCATGAAATTCTAGAGTCAATAACGTAGTGCCACTTACGCCATACACCGTTGTCAGGCCTTCTTTTTTGCCGTCTTTAAAGAGCACGCTTAATACTTTTGTGCCCGCTTCATTAAATTCACACACTTCGCCATCAATTTTGCCATCTATGTAGTTGGCTTCTTTTGCCTTAACCTTGCCAAACACGCTATGAAAAGGATAAAAGAGCTGATAGAGCCCTTGAGGGTGATTGTCTTTAAAATACTGCTTCATCTCTGAACCATCAGAGAACCGCTGGTAGAAAAAGCCATCTAAATTACCCATCTTATATGTTGCTTCAAAAATAAGCTGGCCATCATCTGCCCACATAGATTTTTTTCCGTCTAAAAGGCCATCTTTATACGTATAAAGTGCCTTCATAGACCCATCAGGGAAGTAATTTATCTGTTGGCCATCAAGGGTGCCATTTTTATGACGCACTAAAAGTGCTACTTGTTTTTTTGAGCCCGGGTAGTATTCTTTGGCCTCACCTACTAACGAGCCTTTTTGGTAAGAGTACTCTTTATAAAGGTTTCCATCTTCAAACCAGGCTAAATACTCGCCATCAATTTGGTCATTTAGATGCCGCATACGCTCTTTATGCTTACCATTTTCATAGTAGGTCTCTTCTAGGCCATCTTTTTTGCCGTGAATATAGTGCGTTTTTGATTTTATGCCGCCATGAGGGTGCCATTCTTGATGATAGCCATGCAAAATGCCATCTTGAAAATCTTGTTCTAGTAAGCAGTTGCCATTTTGGTGCCAGGAACTTTTTCTTCCGTGGAGCACACCCTCTTTAAAACCCTGTGTAGAGGCAGTTTTTCCGTTTTCAAAAAAGTGAACCTCAGTTCCATTGATAAGACCCTGTTTGTAAATAGCCTCATAGCCTTTTTTGCCGTTTTTATGCCATCTAGTGCAGCTTCCATCTTTAAGACCATCTGTGAAGCCAAACACTACAGATTTTTCTCCCGTGTCAAACCATTCAAGCTGCTGGCCATGGCGCTTACCTTTATCATATGTTACACTAACCGCTACAGCACCTGTAGGATAAAAGCTTTTCTGCTCGCCATCAAATTGTCCATCGGCGTAATTGAATTGATTTTTGATTTGGCCATTTGGATACCATTCTATGTACGCACCTTCAAGTTTGCCATGTACAAGAGAATACTGTTTGGTCTTTTTGCCATCTAAATCAAATTCTGTAATTGGGGCCAACAGAGTACCTTGTGGGGAATATTCGGCCTCAAACAGCATGCACACACCATCAGCACTTTTTTTATAGTGAGCACCTTGTGGACAGCCTTTTTTAAACTCCCCTTCTCCAATTAACACACCTGAAGCATTCCAGAAACTCTCTTTACCCTCTTTTTGGCCGGCCTCAAACAACACTTTATGGCTTAACTTGCCATTTGGATGATACTCTTCGCACACCCCGTGTGCGCGCCCATAATAGTAATTTTGAGATTTCTCAATTGACTGATCAGGGTAGTAAGAAATGCATGCGATTTTGCCCTTTTGTCCATGCAAAAAGCCCTGAAAAAAGAGCTTCACATCTTGGACAGAGCCATCTTCATACCAGCTTGTGCTTCTGCCATTTAATAACCCATGCACGTAGCTTTCTAGCTTTTGCTTTTGTCCTGAAGGATAATAATAAAACCGCTCTCCATGATACCGACCATTAAGATATGTCCCCTCTTCTATCAAGTGGCCATCAGTATTAAATACCATGTAGGGGCCGTTTTCTTGATCATCCTTAAAAGCCATCTGGTAAAAAAGTGAATGATCAGGATAAAACCACTGAAAAATTCCATCGGCTTTACCTTGAGTGTAGTGTGCAATGCTTTTGATAGAGCCATCATCATAAAAGCTCACACTTGCGCCATCAAACACATATTCATCAGTTACTTCATTTTCTTGTAGATCAATCTCTGCAAAAAGGCTTCCATCAGGATAGTACTGGAGTAATTTCATCCCTAATTTGCCATCTAAAAGCACAACTTCGCTTACGGCACCCATCGTGTGGTGAGACAGCACTTGAGTTGTCCACTGAGGCTCTATTGGCTTTAAAGCCACTCTAACAACTGGCACATCAGATGCCTGTTTAGGACTTGCTAAAAGAGGTACAGTAAAAAATGCGCAAAGGAGAAGGAGTATTTTCATGATTGTCCTTAAGCTATGGCAACTTCATAGACACTTTTAGGAAGTTGCTTATTTGCAAAACAAGAAATGACCTGAACAGACCCCATGAGAGCCAAAGCACTTGTAGCGGGATTTTCTGTAAACAGTGTGGCAATATACCCGCTTAGGCCAAGGCCTAAACTCTCAGAAAAAATCCACACAAAGCCCATTAAAAATGCAGAAATAACGCCTCTATGCTGCGGGACCATCTGGCCGGCAAGTGCCCATATGAGCGGAGGCACACTTCCCAGCATGCTCCCTAGCATAAATAAGAGAATAAATAACGCCTCTACAGGCAGTGCGTATGGCATTAAAAGGACATAAAAAGAGATAAGCGTTAACAGCGAGGTAGATAAAATCACCATACGAGACGAGGCTCTATCTGCAATATATCCAAAAAAAAGAGGGCCAATTGTGGCGCCAATCATTAAAAAAAGATGTCCCCCACCAAATACAACCCATGGCATATAGCCACGCTCTTGTAAAAAATCAGGCAGCAAAAATACTAGCGACCAAAGAACAATCTGATTGCCAAGCATGCTTATGTACATGGCTCTAAGCTCTTTTACTTTCAAGAACTTCATATATAAGCTAAAGG
>JAJFUY010000112.1 GCA_021372185.1 Chlamydiales bacterium
TTGACTACACTCCATTTACCAAGGTGAAGGTTGTTTTGTTGGGTCAGGATCCCTACCATGGGCAGGGGCAGGCGCATGGGCTCTGCTTTTCCGTTCCCATGGGCGTACCTAAGCCCCCATCGCTGGTAAACATATTCAAGGAGCTTCATGACGATTTGGGTTTAGCCATTCCTCCTCATGGTAACCTTGAGGCATGGGCAAGGCAGGGTGTTCTTTTGCTCAATGCTACCCTTACAGTAAGGGCAAACCAGGCGGGGTCGCACCAGCATAAGGGATGGGAGCAGTTCACCGATGCGGCTATAAGGGCATTGGCCGAGCAACGAGAAAATCTGGTTTTTATGCTGTGGGGAAATTATGCGCAGGCCAAAGCGGAGCTGGTTGATGGGAATAAGCACTGCATACTGAAAGCCCCACACCCATCGCCATTCTCAGCCAACCAGGGATTTTTTGGCTGCAGGCACTTCTCCAGGGCAAACGATTTTTTGATTAGGGCGGGGAAGGAACCAGTTGACTGGCAAATTAGCTAAACTGCGTTCTCCTTTATCGGGAAAAACTATACAGCTGAAAAGTTCATGCACAAAGTCGTGGAATGCAGCCTAGTTGTTAAAGGTATCAGCCTCAATAATAATTCCGTGAAGCCTTAGCTTGTATTTCAGCTCGGCAATTTGTCCGTTTAGCTCCTTTTCCCGTCGTTCCATATCCTCCCTGATAGTAGATAGCTCCTCCATGTTCTGCCTTAGCTCCTCCTCGTTGGCTAGCAGCTCCTCAGTTTTTACTTTCATCTGGGCAATAATTTGTTCATTGGCTTTTATTGCCTTATGAAGAATCAACGAGGAGGCGAGATTACGGCATGCTTGCTTCATAAATTCTACCTGTACATCGGTTATGGGGCTGTAGCTCGATATCTCCATAACTCCCAATGCCTCTTCCTTTTCGGTTACCAGCGGGGTAAGAACTATGCAGCTGGGGTTCGATACACCTAAGCCGGTTGTGATGTGGGTGTAGCCATCGGGTATATCGGTGATGTAAATTACATCCTTTTCATAGAGACACGATCCAACGACACCCTCGAATTTATCAAATCGTCTATTAATGTACTTACGCCGGTCGTAGGCATAGGATGCCACCAGCTCCAGGTATGAGTTTTCATCATTTTCAACGTCGCTACTGAGCAGGTATATACCACCCTGAAGCGAACCCGTGCTTTTAATGGCAAAGCGGACAAACTCAAAGCATAGCTCTGCGGTATCGGAGTGGAAATTTCTAAGCAGCTCCGAAACCTGCGCCAGGCTTTCGTTGAGCCAGCTGCGCTGTTCTTTCTCCTTTAGGCTGTTTTCCTGCTGGGTAGCCACGTCGGTTAGCTTCTGCCTCATTTCAAGCAGGCTCGTTCCTAGCTCTCCGGAGTTCCCGAAAACATTTACCTCGCTGTAAAAATTGCCATTCCCAACCTCAATGGCAAAATCACGAGTGTTACGTAGAGCCAGGCTCAAATCGTTGATTGATTTTTCCATGGCGGAAAACTCGTCGGCACCCTTTACTTCAAGTGGTGGGGGAAGTTCTCCCTTCCCCAATTTTTTAATTACAGCTTGTGTTGACTTGATTGTCTTGGCGATATGCCTGCTTATTTTTGTTAACAACGTAAGAACCAATGTCGATACGATAACCAGCAGCATGAGCATGGAGGCATAGGCTTCTCTGTCTTTCTTTTTGATTTTTTCTGAAAGCTCGGCGTAAAGATTTCTAATGCTTCCAACAACCAGCGCCGATTGTTGCTGTAGCTGGTAGGTGGCGCCTTCATTCTCTGTGCGTCCTATTTGCGCATCAATGGAAATAAATTCATGAAAAAGCCTGCTGTAATCAATGAGCTGCTTGGCAAACTGGTTGTTTGAACCATACTTACCCGTTGCGTATGTAAGCGTGCTGGCCAGCGTTTCGTCGAACTTCTCAACATACAGGGTATCGCGTCTTAACATGTAGTCCTTCTCGTGACGCCTGAGCATGAGCATTCCGCTTAGAAGCCTGTAGTCATTATTCAGAACGGCATTCCCTTCAACCTGGTGGATGATGTTCCTGAGGTCGCCCTCAAGTCCAAAATCCTTAAATCCCCTGGTAATCTCCATCTCTTTCAGGTTGTTGAAACTCATCCTGTACTGCTCAATGTGCCGTTCGACTTCGACAATCGTGGATGAGCTGAAATATTTTTTTAGGTAGTCGAGCTCCTCCAGGGTTTTTGTAAACAGGCTGTCAAGCTTCTGCGTTGTCGGGCTTTGCCCAAGAACGTACAGCTGGCTGTTATGGAAGTCGCGAAGCAAAAATTCATCCTGCAGCATTTTTATTCTCAGGCTGTTTTGTTCAAGATGATCTAGCCTTTGAAGAATGTTTTTGTCTTGCCGCACTGCTTGCTGCCGTATGTAGTATATCGAGGTAAAAAGAAGAAAAGAAAAGAGAATGATGGTTGAGGTGAAGGTGAGCAGTCTTTTTATGGTGTACCTGTGCAGATTCATGACGATTAATTTTTTTCAAATTTTTCAATAATTTATTTATTCAAGGTTTCCCTTCAATTAATTATGTGTTAATTATTTATGCTGACCCTGTTGTTGATTCAAAAGACGCCGGGCAACGGCAGCTCGGTTGTGCCGTTGAGTAAAAATATGTTTCGTGTTGTTCGGTTAGAGCTTAGCGGTAACAAGTAACCTAATGCTTCCGCATTTGACTGGCTGGAGATTTTTTATGTCTAGAAGTTCTATACATCAATGTTTCCGGCGTTTTTAACATTTAGGCATGATGCTAAAGTAGGCTGCTGGATGCCAATTGTTCAAGCGCTGGGATACCCTTAATTGGAGGGTATAATAATTTTACACGGCATTGCATTTCGTGCTGTGCATCTAAAGTTGATGGTATGGTGTCGTTCGGTATTACGAGGTGATTTCTAATCAAGTTACAACTACTTTTGATACGAGTTATGATGCTCAATAACCCGCTGACTGCCAAATGTTTTATACACGTTATTACCTGCTGGCATTCCTTTATTTTCAGCTAATTTTAACTTTTCATTTTGTATTCGTTTATTCTTTATTAATATTCTAAAATACGGACATTTCCCATTTACTGATAAATCTTTTTCATCATTTCCCTTTCTGAATTTAACTATTTCAAATTGGTCAGGATTTAATTTATGTAAAAATGTTATTGGTACACCCATAAATCCATCGAAGTCTAATGGAATGTCTTGTGTTTTATTTACATTTATTCCATCATAATTATCATATTTTGGATATTTGGCTTCGTTTCCAAAATATCTTTGTGTAAGTATAATATCTTCGTGTCGTTTAAAAGTATCTAAGTTAGTTAACCACAGACAATTGTTTGGTGAAACGATTCTGTTTCCGAAGTTATCAATCCGAGCCTCTGTTCCATAAAGTTCATAGTGTTCGGGAACAATAAAACCTGAAATACCTCGACCAAGATTTATTCCTAACCACGCCTTGTTTTCTTTAATTAGTTTGAAAATTTCTTTATAAGTTATTGCATTAATATTGCCAATTATCAAAAATTTTTTATCGTATTTAACTAATTGAGCGACATGATCTCTAAATAAAGAAAATGGTGGATTGGTAACAACAATATCAGACTGCTTTAATAGTTTAACACTTTCTTCACTACGAAAATCTCCATCCCCTTTAAAGTAAACTAAGTCATTCAAACTTGGTTTTTTACTTTCTCCCTCTTTTCCCGTATATTCATAGTAAAAACCATTTTCATTTTCTCCTAAGTTGAATAAATCCCTTTTTTGTTCTCTATAACAAGAGGCTATTAATTTTTTTAGACCTAATTCTTTGAAATTTGAAGCAAAATAATTAAAAAAGTTACTAATTCGAGGGTCATCGCAATTGCAATAAACTACTTTATTTTCAAAATGACTTTTATAATGTTGTAATTCTCTCTCTATATCAGAAAGTTGTGTATAAAACTCATCACTTTTTGATTTTTTAGCGTTTTGTAATAATTCATTTGTTGCTTTTCTTGCCATTTCTAACCTATTTGGTTATCTGTTTAAATATTTCACTGCCTAATATTTGAAGAGAGGTTTTAGAAATTTCAAGCATAATATCAAACATTTTTCTGCCATCCCATTTTTCGCCATTTCCTTGTGTGTATATAGAAGTTGCTTGAAGCATTATTGTTTTATCCTTATGCTTTACAAACTTATTTTTACACAAATTGGTATTGATTGGCATTCCATAATTTGCTGAAGTTAACCTATCTAATCTATTTAACATTCCTGAATTGTATTCAAGCGTTACAACTCTTCCATCAGGTCTTGTAATTGATATAGTTTCTGTTAAAAAGTTTGAGCCTTCAAGAAATAATACATAAGGGAAATGAGATTCTGATAACATCAAATTAGCGATTTCGGATATGTTTTTATGTGACCGCTCGATTGCATTACCAGCAGCCATCAAGTCTTGGTCATTTTTTGCTCCAACAAATTTTCCTGCTTTGATGTTTTCAATGTCTTTTCCTTGATGTTTAGCCTCTGATACTAAAACAATTCTCCAATTACCATTATCGTCTTTTACTTCAATTATTCCACCATCAGGTTTTATACTAGAATTTGACACAAAAAGGGTTTGCCCTAATTCCGGGTCAACCTTCTTTAACGCTTCGTTTATTTCTTCTTTTCTTATGCTTGTTCTGTATTGAAAAGATAATTGAGGAAACTCCACTTCAAGTTGTTTGATGACAAAATGTGAAATTTCTCCAACTGTAATGTCGTGTGATTTTGCTTCTTCCCCAAAAATACCTATTACCCCTTTGGATTTTTTATGTTGGTTCGTTAATCTTTTTGATTGATTCTTTTTAGCCATCTTTTTTCTCTCTAAATATTTTTAAATGCAAAAATACAAAAATTGATCTATTGCTAAGAACACAAGAAAGCAAATTAAAATTACACTGTTATTCGTTTTTTAATTCTTGTGGGTAACTCCTGATAGAATTCTACTCCACCCTGAATACGGTTGTTTCCGTTGCGCTGTTTCCCAGCTCATCGGATGCTGTAATGGTGAGGGTGTAGCTATTTCCGGGTTTGAAGTTCTCAACAGGTTTGGTATAGTCGGTAGGCTTGCCCTCATTAACCGAATACTTTATGGAAACGCCTCCCGTCAGGTTATCGGTTGCAGCCAGGTAAAGCTTTACGCTTGCGGGGTAAACGGGAACATTACCAACAGGCAGCTCTTTAAAGGGTTCAACGCTGAAGTTGGTGTAGATTTTTGGAGCTTTGCTATCAAGCCCTAGCTTGAATGACATGAAGTTAAGGTTATCCACATTATCAAAGGCAGTGCATTTTATTTCGTGGTAGCCGGGCTCTGTTAGGCTGAATGGGCTGGAGTAGTCCATGCTACCCGACTTGTCAATGTTGTAGGTAAAACGGTTTACTCCCGACTCCTTGTCCGAAGCATTTAGTTTTACCAGCGTTG
>JAJFUY010000122.1 GCA_021372185.1 Chlamydiales bacterium
GGGCCAAAATAATTTACGTTAAAGAGCTCTTGAGCTTCATCAATTGAGATGTTTTCAATAGAACCCCAATACTCAATGCCGGCATTGTTGATAAGAATATCAATACGACCCTCCTGCTCACAAACAGTTTTGATAGCCGCATCTATTTGTGCCTGAACTGTAACATCGATATCGACTACATGCAGGTTTCTAGGATATTTTTCTTGTAGGGGAGCTAAAAATTTCATGGTAGAGGTTGTGCGCTTACCGGCATACACAGTATAGCCAGAGGCACAAAGCCTTTCAGCAATACAAAAGCCTATGCCACGAGATGCCCCTGTAAGCACAACTACAGGGCCGGCAGATAAAGTACTGAAACATGTAACAAGCAAGATACTGAAAAGTAAGCGCATAGAACCTATTGATTTAAAGCTTTGAAATACTGTTGAAGATCTGGAAATAATTTGGGTTTTACACAGATTCGCTTGGTGCGTAAATAGGCTAAAGCCTGCTCAGCTGATACCCCAAAGTCATGAATAAAAAATGCACAGAGTATAGTAGCACTACGAGATACTCCATGATGGCAATGAACAAGCGTTTTTTTGCCTTCTCGTAGCGCTTTAAAGACTGGAGCAAATTGTTCTTTTACATCCACTAGTAAGATAGCTGCGTTTTTTCGTGCACGTAAAGCTACTTGATCCGGCGTAGGATTTTTTTCTCGACGTCTAATTTCGATCCCAATTTGGGCATCGTCTAAATGAGGAAAAGTAGCATTAAAGACAATATCAGGCCAAGAGTTCGCATCATCAGGAACCGCATTTCCCACCTGAAGCCATGTTATCTTACGCTCTTTAAACAGCGCCTCCGCCCTATCGCCTGTAATATCAGCTAATGCCTCTTGCGATCTTTTCATCCTAGCAAAGCTGCACGCAGAAATCACACACTCAAATTCTTGAGGATTATCTTGAAATACCTCTACAAACGAATGATCCCCACCAATATAGAGCCCACCCACAACGTGATGTGCCTGATGCTTATTGCTTAGAATGTCTTTAGGCTTTTTCCCATTTACCCAAGGATCTTGAGCTTTTACTATCAGATCTCTAACAGCATCAACTTGCAAAACAACCTCTCAAAAGTACTACTATCTCGATTTTGTAACTTTTTGACGAGTGCTTTCTCCTCTAGCGTGATTCAATTACGCGGACTTTATGCTATTTAGGAGAATTATTTTGACCCTGTTTTCGCCTACTTTATTTTTAAAACCTGTTTAGAGGAGCGGGCACGAGTATAGTTGTTATCGCCGGAATATTCTGCGATGATTTTGTGTTTGCCTTTTTTGCTGAATGACGTGGTAACAGATGCACCTGCTCGGCTATCTAATTCGACATACTGCGGCACGCCATCTATGATGAAACTCACACCGCCGGTTGGAAGATCTGCTCCATACGCATGAACGACTGCGTTAAAGGTGATAAAATCTCCTGCTTTTACGGAGTCATCAGAAGGCATTAGTGTTACTGTGGGCGCACTTGTTGTTGATGTTACATACCCAACGCTATTATCGCTATTGCCATTCTGCAACACTCGTTCAATGTTTAAAAAGGTATTGTATTTGGGCGTGCCTCTCGGCTGCTCGGTGCTTTCTCGTGCAAATCCAAATATGTGTATATAAAACAAGATTCAACGCAAAATCGCAAAAAAGCTAAAGCACAAAAATGGCACTGAATCTAGGGGGAATTTTAGAGAGAAATATCATCCTATTTTAGGCCATTCTTTTCACCCTAGGTCGGAGGTGCATTGTGCATAAAATACGCACAATAATTGAGTCAGACCTAGCCCCAGTTCACAAATCCTGACCAATTTACGTACTATCGTAAAATAGTCTTGACCAATTTACGATAATACGTAAAATGATCAGAAAGAGAAGTTGAGTCAATATGAGAAGAATATACGAAAAAATCGTTGAAGAACACCTCAAAAAAGAGCGCCAAATGGTGTTTTTGGTCGGCCCTAGGCAAGTTGGCAAAACAACTACTAGCCTTAGGGTGTCTAAAGAAATCCCTAAACATTTTTATATTTCGTGGGACATTCAAAAAGACCAACAAATTATTAGAAAAGGTGCGGATGATGTTGCCGATAGTTTAAATCTTCATTCTTTTAGTAATACTCTGCCCATCGTGGTATTTGATGAACTTCATAAATATAGAAAATGGAAACCTTTTATAAAGGGTTTTTTTGATAAATACTCTAGTAAAGTGCAAATTATTGTAACAGGCAGTGCGCGACTAGACGTGTATAAAGCAGGTGGTGATAGCCTCATGGGGCGTTATTTTCTTTATCGCCTACATCCACTTTCAGTTGCAGAAATTGTAAACCCAAATCCACGCATTACAGAAATCAACCCTACGGCAGTTGAAATCTCTAACGAGGATTTTCAGGCACTCTTTAACTATGGCGGATTTCCTGAACCATATACAAGAAGAGATAAATCCTTTTCTACTCGCTGGAAAAAATTGCGGTTTCATCAACTTTTCAAGGAAGATATTAGAGAACTTACCAAAATTCAAGAAAGTGGGGAAATTGAACTTCTAGCAACACTCTTGCAAGCTCAAGCGACAAGCCTTACGAATTATACAAACTTAGCAAACAAAGTAAATGTATCCGTAGATACTATTAAAAGATGGGTTAAAGTACTACAGTCTTTCTATTACTGCTTTACTTTGCAGCCTTGGACAAAAAACATTACCCGATCTTTATTAAAAGAACCTAAAATTTACTTATGGGACTGGTCGTTGATCGATGATCTTGGTGCGCGGGCTGAAAATTTTATTGCATCTCAGCTTCTAAAAGCCGTTGATTATTGGAATGATTTGGGACTCGGTGACTATGGTCTTCACTATCTAAGAGATAAAGAAAAAAGAGAAGTAGACTTTTTGGTTTCAAAAAATGACAAACCTTGGTTTATCGTTGAAGTTAAAAACTCTGATAATGCGGGAATTTCTAAATCACTCTACTACTATCAAAAATTAACAGGTGCACCCCATGCATTTCAGGTAGTTATAGATATGGATTATGAGCCAGGAGACTGTTTTAGCAGCACTGAACCTATCATCGTTTCAGCTAAAACATTTTTGTCACAATTAATTTAGTAAAAGGTCAGACGCTTCCGCACGATCAACTGAGGACTTGTTGGATTTTTGTTACGGCGTCGTGGCAGGATTTTCTGAAATCTTTGTCGAGGAGTTTTTCTGGGGTGTAGGTTTCGGGGTAGTGTTGTTCGATTATGGTTTTTAGTTTGGTGTAAGTTGGTTGAGTGAAAAATGCGGTTGGGGCAACTGTTGTTAGCTCTTTGTCGGTTAGGGGAAGGCGTAGGCGTAGGCAGGCTGGGCCGCCACCGTTTTTCATGCTTTGGTTTAGGGGGAGGTAGTAGGCTTTATATTGTGGGAGGCGCTCTTCTATAATTTTACGGGCTCTTGGGTGTTCTTGTACTTCGCTTGGGCAGATGATTATGTGTGTGCCGTCTGGGAGAGTGAGGAGTTGGGAGTTAAAGAGGTAGGTTTTTACGGCTTCTTCGACCGATAAGTCTTTGGTTTTTATGCAGACGTGATTGATGTCGGGTAATTCTTTGAATGTGGTATAAGCCTCTTCATGGTAGAAATAGAGGTCTTCATGGCCTACGGCTATTACGTCGTTGTGGAATACCCCTTGATCAATTACTTTTGGATTTTGCTGGAGGAAAATAGTGTTATTTAGGCCGTGGCGTCTTGCGATGGCCTCTTGGGCAAGAAGGGTTTGTCTTGCTGGGTACTTTGTGCTTTCTTGGCTTTTGCCATAGACAAAGAGGTTGAAGCCGGTTGTGAAGCGTGTGTGGTTTGCGGCGCCTTCATCGGCAAACTCTAATGCTGATGGGAGGGGATCGTGTACAACAAAATAGCGCCCGTCATTAAATATTTTTTTCAGGTAAGCTAGTGTTGTAGGCACCTCAAGGCTTCTATGGAGGTTGCTTAACAGGTTGGCTACACTGAGATGGACTTTACCATCTTTTGTGTCAGCAGATGCGCTTACGGTAGCAGCATTAGCTGTCCACATAGCCGATTGGGAGCTGCATTGAATGAATAGCTGGGGCGCATCTCTATATGCCTGCTCTAGAATTTGCTGTTCAGAGCCTGTAAAGCCTGCATTTTTTAGTGTCTCTATCGCTGGGCGATGATGAGGCGGCAGTATGAGCTGAACTACACCCAAATCATGTACGAGCTTCATTTTTTCAAGGCCCTGCAGCGCCGCAAGCTTTGGGTTACTTGGCTGCATGCGTGATGTCATAGAGGCTACGTTGCCATATGAGAGGCCGCCATAATAGTGCGTAGGACCAACTAGGGTATCGATTTGCACTTCTTTCACAGTTCTACTCCCGGAACAATTTTTTGGGGGAGCTGTACGGCGGGAACTTCTTGAGAGGCTACCGGATAACTCACATAATCTGCTGCAAAATAGGCGGACGGCCTGTAGTTGCCGCTACAGCCAATACCCCCAAAGGGCGCCGAGCTGCTAGCACCTGTTGTGGGCGTGTTCCAGTTTACAACACCGGCTTTTACCCCTTCATAAAACTGGGCATAATCTGTGGCCGAATCAGAAATGAGCCCTGCAACTAAGCCAAAGGAAGTGTTATTGGCTTCAATAATAGCTTCTTCTAAATTTTTTACTCTCACAACTTGAAGGATGGGCCCAAAAAGTTCGGTATCGTCCATCGGACAGCCTGTCATGTCTATAATTGTAGGATGGATGAAGTTTTCATGTCTTTTGAATGCTAAAAGTGGTGTACCTTTTAGCGCTTTGTAGCCTTCTTCTAAGCTGTCTGCAGCAGCTTTGGAGACTACCGGCCCCATAAATGGCTCTGGAGTGTCTGTATAGGCGCCTACTTTAATTTTACTTGCAGCATCGACAAGGGGAGCAAGTATAGAATCATCTGTAACAATAAGACGCCGAGCTGCACTACAGCGCTGTCCTGAGGTAAGAAAAGCTGATTGTATAATGGTATATACACATGCTTTGACATCTGCCACACGAGTTACTAAGAGGGGGTTGTTGCCACCCATTTCTAGCG
>JAJFUY010000126.1 GCA_021372185.1 Chlamydiales bacterium
CCATAGAATTAAGCCCTTACTTGAAAAAATGTTGGGCTACATGATATGAAGCTGCCCAAATTCCCGCAAGCAAAAAAACATAAAATAACCTTATCGCCCACATTCCCGTGCCCTTGCCTTTGCCTTTGCCCTTACCCTTGCTCTATTGTTTTGGAATTTGTATTTATAAAAAGAACACAAAAACAACACAGGGCAAGGGCAAAGGCAAGGGCACGGGCAAGGAATTTTTATTTTATCGTTATTTTTGCTATTTTGTGTTGCACATAAATTGGGATTTTGAGTAAAGTCTAGTCCTATTTTTGTAGGGAATTCCATGAAAGTAAGAGCATCTGTTAAAGCCGACAAATCTAAGGGCGACAAAATTGTTCGCCGCAGAGGCGTTGTTTATGTTATCAATAAAAAAGACCCGACGCGTAAGCAACGTCAGAAGGGTCCTGCACGCATTAAATAGAAGGATACGATCATCGTATGGCTAAAAAATCGGTTGTCAACCGCCAAAAAAAGCGTGAAGTTATCGTAAAGCGCTGCTGGGAAAAACGCCAAGCGTTAAAACTTCAAGCAAAAAATATGAGCCTCTCAGAAGAAGAGCGCCACGATGCACGCACATCTTTAAACAAAATGCCCCGCGACAGCGCACCTACTCGTTTGCGTAATCGCTGCGAGCTAACAGGACGTCCACGTGGTGTCATAAGTAAGTTTAAAGTCTCAAGACTTAGCTTCCGCGAGCTTGCACTCATGGGCGCAGTTCCTGGTGTAACCAAGGCGAGCTGGTAAAAATTACGACCTAGAACGAGAATCCTCGTTCTATTTCCTTGCCTGGGAATTTATAGACTTTTTGTCTATAAATTCCCTTTTTTTTTGCTTAGGAATAGGAAGAACAAGTGCATGGGTAACCAACGCTGCCTTTAATTGCGGCGACGTGCCAACACAGTTCACCAACTACGATTCCATAATCAAAAAAAGAGAGGCCGTTCGAAAGAACGGCCTTTATGCTACCAAGCTTGTGCTTGTCGCATTTTTCGAGCTTTAACGTCTTTGGATTTGAGGGTGCTATTTGCCTTAGCTGCAGCGGCAACTGGTGCTGCGGTGCAGGTTGGGTTGTCCATAAAGACGTTGTCAAGGACTTCTGCGCCTGTTGGAAAGCCGGTCACTAATGAGCCACTGACTACAGGAACAGGTCCAAATGCATAGGTGACATCATATGGGGTTACCGCTCCAAACACTCTGTTATTCGAAAATAAGCTTGAGCTTGGATTTGCAAAGTCCACAAAGCCGCTTACAGCATTAGTGACATAGTTATTGTTGATGGAATCACATGAGCTGGTATCTAACAGCACACCAAAATCAACGTTGGTGATGGTATTGTTTTGGTAGATGCTGTTGGCATCCCCGTTGGAGTATATGCCAAGAGACTGATCTTCTATGACACAGTCCTCAATAACTACTCCAAACATCTCATCATCAGCCAAGCCTGCTACCCAGATTCCGGAATTAAAATCATTGCCAGCGCCAGTATTATCTTGGATCACGCAATTCTTGATAACAAGTTCAGATAGCGGAGTTTGTAAATAAATCCCTTCCACATCGCCACCAGAGAAATTAACGTTATTGCTTGCAAAATGGCATCCGCTAACAACTCCATTCTTCATTTGGCCACCAATATTCGAGGTACCAACCAGAATTAATCCATCGCTAAACCCAAAAGCATTATCAGGATCTGTAGCAAAAGCTGTATTGTTGATTGCAGTGCAATCTTCCATAGTAAAGCCGTCCATGTAAAACAGGCTAAAGCCGGTTGCCGTTGGGAATGTTTCTGCTTGGCTTATATTGCTATCAGCAGTACATTCGCGGAAAGTAACTCCTTCTGGGCTAATGATATAATCAAAATTACAGTTAGAACCGCTATGATGCAAACCTTCAGTTGACCCGTTTTCATTATAATTATTATTTGCTTGGCAAGATTCGTAGAGTACTCCTTTACATCCTCCAAGAATTGCTCCAAACACACCTCTTCCGCCTAATCCTCCAAGACCTTTATTTGAATTGAATGTGCATGCATGGAAAGTTAAACCATTGATGTTATAGGCCATAGTCAAGCCTGCGCTAAATTGAGGTAACCCTGTACCATTGTTAGTATTGTTATCAAAATGACAGTTCAAAAATTCTATGGTATTAGAGTCGTTATCGCCAAAACCAGTATGCGCGGAATATAAGAGACCAAATACAGTGCACGTATTGGCATTTCCTATTCCCGTACCAAAAGGATCTGCATTTCCTGTTTGGCGACTTTCTGTATTTTGGCAAAAATAACAATTTTCAGAAATAATGTTTGATCCGGTGCCAAGATACATCCCAGCGGGTCCGTTTTCCTCAGCAAATACGTTAATAAGATTTGCAGTCTCTATATTTCCTTGCCACGTATAATATCCTCTGCTTTCCAAGGCTTTAGTTTGCCCGAGTAAAATACCGCCCTGCAAGATTGGCTCTTGGGTTACGTTATCTAAGAACGAGAAGGTTGAGCCATATCCACAACCAGTGACTTTAAGGAATGAGTCGTCACTGCCTAAAAAGATATTAGACGTGCCGCCTTCAACCACGATGCCAAGCTGCGTAAAATCACGCACAGCGCCATTGACGATTTTAACGGTATCATGGCCCGATGTTACAAGAATACCCGAGCATCTGCCATGGCTATTTACCTGTTTTAGTTCATGACCGCTCAAGTCAAGTGTTACGTTGCTTGCATCGATGACGATTGCAGTTTTATGGCACTTTTTGGGGCACCAACGGATGGTGTCAGCAAGGCAGTAGTTACCTGGCTTTGTGATCACAACAGTTCCGCTCTCTTTGCCATGGTGGCAAAAGTGTTCTTTGGTGATAATAAAAGTGTCGCTACAGTTTCTGCATGAGGTGTGCTCAGCAGCAAAAGCGCTTGTCATAAGCGCACATAGGATCAGTAGCGTGCGAAAGATACAGTTCATAAAATACCTAAAGTTAAACGTTTTTATTGGTCGCCATAGTCAACATGGCACGGGGGGGGTATTTTGGCAATATTTTTTCTATTGACACATGAAAAATCTTTATTACTTAATAAGCTCTACAGGAATTGACGCCTGTGGACAAGACGGCTCTGTAGTGTAGTGATGCTTAAAACATCACCACAACCAGCTTGGTTGAAACAGGAACTAAGCCAAGTATAGAAATGTACAGATTTTAGAGAGCGGTTTCTAGTTTTGCTCGATTTTTATGCCAATGCAAATAGTTTTTCTAACAACCTGGAAAAGAGGTGTCTTTTCTGGTTTTCGTGGGCGATAGAGCGTTTGCTCACTCCAAACAGCTGCGCTCAATAAATTCCCCCACTCGCCTGTCTCGCCTTTTCACAATCCATCTGATGACATTGACTCTAGGATATCTGGAAGCTCTTCAAGGCGCTTCCAGCCTTCCATGCCATCAGTCCACACATATGTTCTTTTGGTGATATCGCCGTCTTTAAAACGCAGTTTGAGGGTATCTAGTGGCTCTGGACCGTAGCGTACGTGCTTTTCGTCCAAATAGAACCATGGTTTGGCTGAAAGCTCATCTTCTACTGGTTTTGGGGCTATGGGTGGTAATGTTTGAGTTACTTCCTTCTGTTCCACTACCGGAAAGAGGTATAAAGCAATTAAGGCAAAGATACCGCATAACATGCCTATAAGAAACCACTTAATGGGGTCTCTTCCTCGGCCTTTGGCTAAATAGCCTGTTAAAGTGCCTATAAGGGCTGCAGCTACAAGTAATTGTAAAAAATCAGGTGAATTCATGCTTGTCTTTGAAGGTAAGGTTTAGTTATAATAGTACCATAACTGAGGTGTTACCGTCATGACAGAAAAAAAAGCAAAATTTGATTCACTTAAAGTTGATACAAAAGAATTCGAATTACCTGAAACTGAGTACATTCGTGACATCGACAATCGCGTATTCCAAGGCATTATCTTACAGACATTAGCCAAAATTCCTGGCATTTCACTTCTTGAAGGCAGCTTTATTGACCACATTTTTGGCCGTACAGAAGGCGTAAAAGGCATTCACACCGAGCAAGACCCAAAATCATGTTCAATTAGTGTAAAAGTTGAAGTAGCTATTGGCTACGGTATTTCAATTCCTGAAAAAGCTGAAGAGATTCAAACGAGAGTAGTACAAGAACTTGTACGTATGACGGGCCTTCGCGTGTCTCATGTACACGTTGTCTTTAAAGACATTATCCCATCTGATTCGGCAAAAAAACCACAGGCTGCCAAAGAAAAGACTCCTCAGCACCCTGGTGATTACTCGGATATCTTCTAGTACTTCATTCTAGTAAATGCTTCGATCATCGAAAAAAAAGTGGATTGTTTGTGTACAATTTTAGGTGATCTATCAGCCACATCTTCTGAAAGGATCCCAAGATGTTCAGTAGAGGCAACCCCTTCTCTTGTAGCTTCACTATTAGCGTAGCCGTTATCACAGCTCTCTTCATCAGATGCTGCAGAAGATGTAGCTGTGATAAAATATGATGACAGATTCATTCCGTCTTTTGCCATCGCGTTTAAAGCTTCTCGTGTCACTTCAAAACAAAGACACACTTTACCATCTGAAGAACTCCGTAGCATCTTAGATGGATGCAACTCGATATTCATTAAGGCTTCTCTTGAACCAACTCTCAGCATTAAACCAGTGAAACTCATATTACTCCCCTCCTTATTACTTTCCGGCTGATAGTCTAAAGAACCGGCAAATTAATAACAAAGAAAAGGCGGGGTTTATGTTGATTTAGTGAACCAGCTTACAATTGTTTCTGCATCTTTTTGCGTGATGCCCTTTACAGCTGTAATTTCTTCTACTGATTTTTCTTTTAATACTTTTACGCTACCAAAAGCTAAAATAAGCTTTTTCTTTTTGGCAGGTCCTATGCCTGGGATGTAGTCTAATTCGCTCTTAATGCTGGCTTTTTTACGTCTAAGCACCTGAAATGCAAGTACAAAGCGGTGTGCTTCATCGCGAATCTTTTGTAAAAAGAATAGTAATGATGAATGCTGCTCTAAGATAATGGGTTCAGCGCTTGTTGGTGTATATACCTTTTCTTGGGTTTGGCCTTTGTCGTGACGGCCTTGCTCTTTAGCAAGAGAGATAATATCGCATGAAACAATTTCTAGTTCTTTTAATACATCAGTTGCTGCTCGAAGGTGGCCTTTACCGCCATCTATTACAATGAGGTCGGGTAGAGTATCCTCTTCTTTTGCCTTTGTGTAGCGCCTTAAAAGCACCTCTTGCATCATAGCGTAGTCATCGCCCTTATCAACAGTACGTATACGGTATTTGCGATAGCCTGATTTATGTGGCATGCCATCTACAAAAACTACGCACGATGATACGCGCTCGGTGCCTGCAAAATGCGAATTATCAAAGCATTCAATTACCTTTGGATAGCGCGTAAGCTGTAATTTCTCTTGAAGTTCAAATAACGCCTTTTCTCTTAAGGTCTTGGCATCTTTTCGCTGCTTAAAGGCCGCATAGGCGTTAGCATCTGCCATAGCTGTGAGCTGCTTTTTATCGCCACGTATGGGCACTATAACCTTCATGTCTATTACTTCTGCTAACGCCTCATTATCTGGGCAGCTGCACGACAAAATGGCCGTTGATACGGGGCTTTTT
This sequence comes from Chlamydiales bacterium, assembly GCA_021372185.1. Taxonomy (GTDB): domain Bacteria; phylum Chlamydiota; class Chlamydiia; order Chlamydiales; family FEN-1388; genus SZAS-7. The sequence continues at coordinate 5,671 of JAJFUY010000126.1, forward strand.
TCGCTTAAATAATGCTGCACAAGTAGCGATTCTAGTAGCTCATCTGTTGGCTGGAAGGCATTATCAAAATCAAAGTGATGAGAGCCAACAAGTTTGCCAGCCCGCCACGTAAGCTTTGTCACAATAACATCAGAGCCCTCTCTAAAAACACCCCAGACATCGGCGCTTTCATTTGAAACACCATCAACTCTTTGGCCTTGTACAATTTCTTTAAGCATTACTATTTTTTCTAGCAGGCTTTGGGCCTTTTCAAACTCTAACTGTTCTGATGCCTGGAGCATTTCTTTTTCGAGGTTCGTAATCACCTCATCATTTTGGCCCTTTATAAGGCGCGTGGCGGCATTGAGATACCCATTATACACCTCATGGGTAACTAGCCCCACACAAGGGGCAGAACAGCGCTTGATCTGATAGAGCATACATGGGCGCTTACGGCGGGCAAATTCTTCATCCGAGCACTCTCTAAGAGGAAATAACTTCCCAATAAGATCAAACATCTGACGAGCTGATGTGGCACTTGTATAGGGCCCAAAATAGGTAGCATCTTTGGGGACTGGCGCCTTAAAGCGCACAAGCTGAATCATGGGCCAGGGGTGCTTTGTGGTAATTTTTAGGCTGATGTAGCCCTTATCGTCTTTTAGTAAAACGTTATATTTTGGCTGGTAGCGCTTTATGAGGGTGTTTTCAAGAAGTAGCGCTTCTTTTTCAGAAAGCACTACAATAGTTTCAATTGTGGTAACAGCTGCCAATAGATAAGGCACCTGCGGACGATCATCGCTACCAGAACCGTAGTAAGTCTTCAGCCTATTTTTGATGTTTTTGGCTTTTCCAACATAAAGCACCTGGCCTGTAGATCCCTTCATGAGGTACACACCAGGTGATTCTGGATAGGCTTCTAGTTTTGATGCATCAAAAAGCATTTATGAATTGATCACTTTTAATGAAGAAATATCCTGCATAGCAAGCTGGCCACAGGCTGCTGCAATATCGTCACCCTTCGTATAGCGACAGGTGTTAATGATTTTGCCGGCCTCGAGCACTTCTCTAAAATTAGCCACGGCCTGAGAAGTTGGCTTTTCAAGTTTTAAGCCATCAACCGGATTATAAGGGATCAGGTTTACTGTACACTGCTTATTTTTTAAGAGTTGGCAAAGCTCTTTTGCCTGCTCTATGCCGTCGTTAATGCCTTTTAGGAGGGTATATTCAAACGTCACATCACGCCCCGTTACATCGGCATAGTGCCACATAGCATCTAAAATAGTCTCTAGGGCATATTCACGAGCATAGGGAATAACTTTTTGTCTGAGCTTTTGGTTTGGCGCATGAAGTGATAACACGAGGTTTACTTTTAGGCCTTCTTGGGTAAAGCGTGTGATGCCCTCTACTACCCCAACAGTTGACACGGTAATACGGCGCTGAGAGAGGCCCATAAAGTCTGGGTTGATAAGGTAGCGCACAGAGGCCACAACAGTCTCATAGTTTCTAAATGGCTCTCCCATACCCATGTAGACCACATGACTTACAGTTTCACCCTTCTTTTTAAGCCATAGGTCGATTTGGTAGACCTGAGCTAAAATTTCGTGCAGCTCGAGGTTTCTGATAAGACCTTGGCGGCCTGAGGCGCAAAAAGCGCAGCGTGCAGGGCAGCCAACTTGTGATGATACGCAGACAGTACGTCTATCACCTGACATAATAAGCACTGATTCTACAAGTTTATCATCTGAGAGCTTCCAGAGAAATTTAACAGTCTCGCCATCACTAGACTCTTGAGTTCTGGCAAGCTCTAAGGTACCCACATCTAGCTCTTGGGCCATAAGAGCGCGAACTTCTAAGCTTAAATTAGTCATCTTTTCAAAGTCAGGCTCGCCTTTTTTAAAGAGCCATTCAAACACCTGATTGGCATTAAAAGACTTTAAGCCTTTTGAAACAAACCATTCGCGTAAATTTGTAAGAGATGATCCTAGTATTTTTATTTTCATAAAGCCCCATTAATAAGGTAACAGTATATCACAAAAGACATTTTTTTATTGCTAAAAATGGCAATTATACGTTATCAACCTTGCATATTAACCCTTAAAGGAGGCTCTTTATGAAGCAACTGCTTCTCGTTACTGCTCTATCATTTGTTTGTGTAGCTCAAGTTTCTGCTGGTTCAACATGCAAAACATGCCCTACTTGCCCAACATGTCCTACAGCGCCAGCTCAAAAAGAAATTGCTGATTGCGACGATGACAAAAAAGACAACAAAGACATGAACAAAATGCTAGCTATGAACACAGCTAACCCAACAATGGCACCAGCTCCAACACAAGCTGATGCAACAACAACTACAACTACTCCAGACGGCACAACAACAACTACAACAACAAAGCCACAACTATTGGCTTCAGCTTCTGCTTCATGCTCAACTGATTCATCAGTTCCTGCTGAAGAGTCAGAATCAAGCTCTACAGAACTTCGCGCATAATTTTAATTTTATATTTTTTTCTGTGCTGACTGCCACTGGTCTCTTTTAGACTTCGTGGCAGTTTTGTTTTAGGTGTGTGATTTTTTCACCACTGAGATCACTGAGAAAAAACGAGAACACAAGAGAGAAATAATTTAGCTTCCCTCTTTATTGTTTTGTTCTCATGTGTTCTCTTCTTTCTCAGTGTGCTCAGTGATCTCAGTGATCTCAGTGGTGAAAAAATCACACACTTTAACTAGAGCGGCCTAGTGGTGAAAAAATAGGGAACTTGCTATCCTCTTTTCTTTATAACAAGGATCTATTCAATGTCTACCTTCCAAGAAATGGTTTCTAAGCTTGCAAGCTTTTGGGAAAAACAGGGCTGTGCTATCTCATCACCTTACGATCTAGAAAAAGGCGCCGGCACATCTAACCCAGCCACATTTTTCCGCTGCTTAGGCCCAGAACCATATCGTGCAGCCTATATTGAGCCTTGCAGAAGACCAAAAGATGGCCGCTACGGCACAAACCCTATGCGTATGCAGCACTACTTTCAGTACCAGGTTATCCTCAAGCCCTCTCCTGTTGATATTCAGGATCTTTATTTAAAATCGCTAGAAGCTATTGGCTTTGACCTCTCTCAATACGACATCCGCTTTGTGCACGATGACTGGGAGCAGCCTACACTTGGCGCCTGGGGCCTTGGCTGGGAAGTGTGGGTAGATGGTATGGAAAGTAGCCAGTTTACCTACTTTCAGGCTATGGCAGAAATCCCTCTTAAACCAGTTACGGGTGAACTTACCTACGGCCTAGAGCGCCTTGCTATGCACCTACAGAAAAAAGATAATTTTGCCGACATCAAATGGAATGACGAGCTCACCTACGGCGATATGTACTTAGAGAACGAAAAGCAGTGGACAGAGTTTAACTTTGAGCACGTAAACCCTGAAATGATGCTTAAGAATTTTGAAGAGTACAAAGCAGAAGCTAAAAAACTTGTAAGCCTTGGCCTTCCACAGCCAGCTTACGACTTTGTATTAAAATCATCGCATACATTTAACTTGCTTGATGCTCGAGGCGTTATCTCTGTATCTGAGCGCGCAAGCTATATAGCAGCTATACGTGAGCTTGCTCGCCTTGTGGCAGAAAGCTACATCGATACACGTAAAAAGGCAAACTACCCCCTACAGGGCAAGTGGGCAGGTTTTGCCTACAAGCAGCCACCTGCCAAAACCATAGATGCCTATAAACCTATCGACAAACAAACCACTACATTCTTGCTAGAAGTGGGCTCTGAAGAGCTGCCTGCAACATTTGTGATGAGTGGCCTTGCAAGCCTAGAGCGCCAATTAAAGAGCGTACTAGAAAAAGAAGGGCTCACATTTGGCCAGGTGAACACCTATGGGACGCCACGACGTTTAGCTATACTTGTCCAAGACCTCACAGTAAAAACAGCCTCTAAAGATGTTGAGAAAAAGGGCCCAAGTGTTGAAGCGAGCTTTGATGCACAAGGAAACCCCACCCAAATCGGTATGGGCTTTTTCAAATCCATGGGACTTGAAAGTGTAACATTAGACGCTATCCGCCAAGGGAAAGTGCCACAAATAGAAATTCGCACCCTAAAAGGCGACTACCTCTTTGGCATCCAAAAAGTTGGCTGCCAAGAAGCGTATGATATTTTGCAAAAATCACTTGCGAGCATCATTACAGGCATAGAATTTCCTAAAAAAATGCGCTGGGCAGATTTTGACATCACGTACGCACGCCCTATCCGCTGGATTGTAGCGCTACTTGATAACCAGGTAATCCCCTGCACGGTTGGACCAATAACCTCTGGTAACACCTCAGTTGGCCATAGACAGCTATCTGGTGGCACGTTTGCTATAAATAATGCCTCTGATTATGTAGAGACACTCCGTAAACATAACGTGATTGTTGACCCTAAAGAGCGCCAAAAGGACATTTTAGAGCAGCTTGCAGCCCTTGAAAAGAACGGCCAGGGTATAGCTCAAGTTAAAGAGCGCGTAACAAATGAAGTGATGCACCTTGTAGAAAAGCCCTTTTTAACACTCGGTGAATCTGATTCAGAGTTCTTAAAGGCTCCAAAAGAAGTACTTATCTCTGAAATGGTAGAACACCAAAAGTACTTCCCCTTTGCAAATGCTGACGGCACACTTAAGAACAAATTTATTATCACTGCCAACGTACCACCAACAGACTCTATACGCCATGGCAACCGCAAAGTACTCTCTGCAAGGCTATCTGATGGCGTGTTCTTATTTGGCGAAGACCTCAAGCAGCCTCTTGAGCAGTT
>JAJFUY010000136.1 GCA_021372185.1 Chlamydiales bacterium
AGAAAGCAACAGGGGCCAGCAATGAAGGAACGAATATTTGGAAGAAAGCAAGAAATAGAGAAGCTCAGGCGGCTTTAATGATCCTCGTTGGAAAGCGTGGGCAGGCTATGCATTTGAAAGCCTTTGTTTTAAACATATTCCCGAGATTAAAAAGGCACTTGGAATTTCGGCATTACTGACAACAGAATCACAATGGAGCTATAAGCCACAGAACAAATCTGAAACAGGGGTGCAAGTAGATTTACTTCTGGATAGAAAAGACGATTGTATAAATTTTATCGAGATAAAATTTTGCAGCGGCTTGTTTACCATTACAAAAAGCTACGCAAAAGAACTAGAGGCAAAGGTTCGTGTGTTTCGTGAAGTAACAAAAACAACAAAGACAATTTTTGTCACATTCATCACCCCTTTCGGCCTACAAAAAAATGAATATTCCACAGAGCTCGTGCATAACGAACTTGTGCTGGAGGATTTGTTTTGTTCGACCGGTTGAATCACGAGATTGAATCGTCCTCAGCCGGGTTCTCATGATTTTATCAATTTACCCACCGTTCCCTACGGTCACGGTGGGCTTCGCTCAATTGCCCTGAAAGGCTCTCAAACAATGATTGGGCTTAGGAGATGATGAGAAGAGCGAAGACGAAGGCGAAGAGCGCAAAGCTTTCCAAGATACCGATGGCGACGAAGCATTTTCCGTAAACGGACGGCTGCTTTAGGGTGGCTTGGATACTTGCTGCAATTACTTTGCCCATGAATATTGCAGAGGCCATGAGAGCTAGGCCTACTCCGAGTCCCACGGCAATAGCAGCGATTGGCGAAAGAGTGCCAGCTTGGATGTTCCTATACATCAGTATCATCAAGATAAAGCCGTAAATAGACTGTGTGGAGGGAACTGAGGCCATGGCGATGAATTTACCGTGTCCTTCTTCTGTTCTTGCCATGGCAGCGCTAGATGCCATGCCTGCTATGTAGCAGCCAATTGAAGAGCCGCAGCAGCCCATGCTCAATACGATAATTGGGCCAATCTGCTGAAGGTTAAATACGAGGCCTGTGTCCATAAAAAAAACTCCTATTCTAGATTCATAAGCTGTAAGGGGCGAAAGTCCTTTCCACCGCCAAAAAATGAATAACGGTACCATTCAAGAAAATTCAAACGCAAGCCATGTATTGTGCCGCCTAAAATGGCGATCGTCATATTGAGCACATGGCCAAACACAATAACAAGGATGGCAAATACTATGGGTAGGCGCCCGCCTAGCATATTTACGGTCTCGCTCACAATATAGCCAGCATAGCCTAAAGCATATATACGTAAGTAAGATAAAACATCGGCAAACAGCTGAATGGCGTGGGTGAATTCAAATGCCCCAGCAATGCCGTGCATGATTATACCAGCTAAAGAGGCAAAGCCCACGCCAAACATAATGAGATATAGGCCAATATTTGCCGCCAGTTCCTTATCAAACCCAAATACAAAGTGAATGATAGAGGTGGCATGTAAAAAGTAGGGGATGTACAGATAACACCCAATGATAAAGGCAATCCAGCCCACACCCACAGGGTTCTTGCGCAAATACCTGATAAGCCCAATACAGATATGTATGGCTCCAATTAATAACGAAAGCTCCAAAAGCACATTGTCTGAGAACTTATCGGCAATAGGGTGGGGGGAGATGTCTTTGGCGTTATGCGCATACAAAAATTTTTGCGGGTCGGTCTCTTTGGCAAGTTGTGGATACTGCTTTACGTAGTAGTCAAAGGTTTCATCTTTATGCTTTATTGCATAGTCAGCTTTTTTGGTGATGAGCCAGGTCATCAGAGAGTGCTTGCGTAAAAAACTGTCAGGCGCAAATTCCATACCAAAAAACGAGTGCGTAAGACCACCCCAAAGGATGCAGGTGGTTGCCAATATAGCCACAAGGCCAATAAAGCGTTTTGTAGACGCTGTAATTTTTTTTAGCCTAAAGCGTAGCAAAAGAGCCGCTGCCAAAAAGACTAGCCCGTAGCCTGCATCATAAACAATCATAGAAAAGAATAAGGCAAACGCAAAGAGCACCCAGAGTGATGGGTCTTTATCTTGAATAGAGGGCGTATCAAAGATGCGGATCAAATCTTCACCCACTTTTGCCGTGCCAGAATTTTCTAAGTAGGTGGGGGGAGTCTGGTGGCGATCAAGAGCTACTTCTTCGCTATAGATTTTAAATGTGTCGCATAGTGCTTTTAGCTCTTTATACTTTGTTGCTGGCACCCAGCCTTCTACTATAAAAAGCTGATTTTCTAGCTCAAATTCACTTGCTTCTGTAGCAAACTCTAAATGCGCCTCATTTAGCCGAGTAATAAGTGCCTGGTGCAGGAGCACATTATAGGAGGTAAGAGCTTTAAGCTGGCTGTTGAGGGCATTTATCTGCTTTCTTAATGCTGCTGCTTCACGATCAAGTTCTGAGAGCGGCTTACTAAAATAGAGCTCTTGCAAGTCGCTTAAGACGATAGGCTCATTTTGGATAGCTACAAAATAGTCTATGCCATCATCTGAATGAATTAAAATGAGTGCCGGTTCCACCTCGCTAAAGCGCTTTATAGATTTTGCGGTAAAAAAGCGTATTTTTCGTTTGGTGTCTCTTTCTAGGTCTTGCAGGGTTTTGACCGAAAACTCACCAAAGGGCAAGATGCGCTCTATTTCAATTTCAGTGTCGTGAGCAGAGTTTTCAGCTTTTATAAGCTCGGCTTTTAGCTTTAAGATGCTATCAGATATTGCAAAGGCATCTGTTGCAGACGTCTCTTGCTTTTGCATTTCATAGCCGCGCAAAATTTTCAGCGATTTGCCCAAATTTTCAATATCTTGCGGCAACACATTCTTTTTAGGGCCTTTGGGATCAATAAATTCGATCAGGCTCGCTACTTGTGCCGCTTTAAAAAAGGCAGCTTTATCGCTTGAGGCACCAATAAAGAGGAATTTATGTACATCATAGCGCATGTTCGGCCTCGTGCGCTATTTTGCGTTCGATAATCTTTGTTTTGGCTACTTTTGCCTGAGAGACTGCAGCTAGCTGCTGATCGCCCAAAAACACTTTGATCTTTTTGATGTTTTTTTCAGCACGCGGGATGAGTATTTTTTCAAACAGATTCACGCGGATATATACTTCACGAAGTTCTTTTTCGAGTATCGTGAGCTTTTCTTGGATGATACCAAGGCGCACCTTGGCTTCACTTACATGCCGTAAACCAAAAACTGCCCCTTCTAGCCACACAGGAGTCTCAAAGAGGTTGTAGGTGAGGGGTTCAAACTCTACTTTTTCATAGATGGGTACTTCTGCCCCGGCAATATTCTCAAAGTGCTTATGCACTTTTGAGATCTTTGAATAGCGGCTTATATCAACGGGCATACTTTGGGTAAAGAGTGAGGCATATTCTTCTACGGCGCGCTTTTCACTATCTACCTGCTCTTCGAGGCCTAAAAATTCCTGACGTGTCTGAGCTACCTCAGCCTGAAGCAACGCTTTTTTCAGCTGCAAAGTAGGTAAGTACTTATAGCACTGATTAAGCTTGTTCTGCTGAGCCCTGAGCTCATTTTTTGTCATTTTGATTTCAGCCATTTGCAGCTTGAACTCTCGCGTTCCAGTATTTATCTACTAAACTTTGCTTGATACCCACTTGGTCAGGCTTAAAGCATTCAGCTAAAATTGTCCAGCCCATATCTAGAGCCTCTTCTAAGGACATATTTACTTCTAAATTCATCATCTTCTTTTCAAAGAGTGAGGAGTAGTGCAGTAGCTGCTCATCCCATTTAGAGAGCCTAAAGCCCATAGATCTTCGCTCACGTGCCTTTTTAGACTCGGCATAGAGGCGTATCATAGCGTTAGCAAGCTCGCCATGATCATCGCGTGTTACTTTGCCAATTACTAGCTGCTTAAGCCGAGAAAGTGAGCCAAACGGGTCGATGCGCCCACCATGAAGGTAAAATTGCCCTTCAGTGATATAGCCTGTGTTATCAGGAATAGGGTGTGTAACATCATCGCCTGGCATAGTAGTTACGCTTACAATGGTGATAGAGCCGCTATTTTCCATAGAAACGGCTTTTTCGTAACGCGCTGCAAGGTCTGAATATAATGAACCTGGATAGCCGCGGTTAGATGGTACTTGGTCCATGGTGATGGCTATTTCTTTAATAGAGTCAGCAAAGGCCGTCATATCAGTGAGAAGCACAAGGACGTTTAAATCTTGCACGGCAAATTGCTCAGCACAGGCTAGCACCATATCAGGTACAAGTACGCACTCTACTGCCGGGTCTGTTGCCTTATGTACAAACATGAGCGTTTTATTCATGGTGCCAGCACGCTCTGCATTATCAATAAAGGCTTGATACTCAGCAAAGGTAAGGCCCATACCGCCAATAATCACCACATCAGCATCTGTCTGGTTGGCAATACGCATTAAGAGGGCATTGTAGGGCTCACCAGCTACAGAAAAGATAGGAATTTTTTGCGACATAACTAGGCAGTTAAACATATCAATCATAGGTATGTTTGTTCTAACCAAGTTACGAGGGATAATGCGCTTTACGGGGTTAAATGAAGGGCCGCCAATAGCAACCTGATCTCCAACTATGTCTGGGCCATTATCAATAGGCACACCAGAGCCGCTAAAACGACGTCCTAATAATGAATCTGAAAAGGCAACCTGCATCTGGTGGCGTAAGAATGTCACTTTGTCACCAGTTGAAATACCGCGAGTACTCTGGAATACCTGCAGCGTTACTTTATCGCCTTCAATACGTAGCACTGATGCATAGGCGTGCCTGCCATCTTTCATATCGATACGTGCAAGTTCTCCCAGGCCTACATTTTGGGCCATAACGGAGATGAGGTTACCGCGCATGTCGGTGATTTTTTCATAAATCGTTCTCATAGCACTTTCTGGGTATGAGGGTTTAGCATATCTTTGATTTCAGCATAGATCTCGAGATAGCGGGGAGATTCAAATGAAGTAAAGTTCATGTTCTTAATTTTGTTTTGCAAGAGCAAGAAATAGGCTCTAGCATCATCGTGGTTCGTAAAATGAAATTCGATGTCAAAGATTTTACGGATTACTTCTAAAAGTGCAATCTGCCGGTTGATGGGGCTGTAGGCATCTTCTTTATCAAAGGCATTTTGCTGGAGGTAGCTAAAGTCATAAAGCTCTGATTTCAAGAACGTGATCATATCCTTCATAGAGGTGCCTTCTTCGCCCACTACTTCCATACGCTTTCTGATGTCATCGCCATCTTGTAAATACTGGGTGGCGCGCTTTACAGTAGAGGCCCATTCTGGCATTTCTTTAGAGAGTATTTTACCAACTGGCTCTAAATATTTTGACCAAGAAATAAGTGGGTCAACAGCCGGATAGCGGCGAGAATCTGAGCGCTCTCGTGACAAGCCCACAAACGACCCAACAACAGAAAGTGTTGCCTGAGTAACCGGTTCTTCAAAGTTACCACCAGCAGGAGATACAGCCCCGCAGATAGTAAGTGAGCCATACTCACCAGTTTTTAAAGCTAACACTCCGGCTCGTTCATAAAATGAGGCGATTCTAGAGGCTAAATAGGCTGGGAAAGCCTCTTCACCAGGAATTTCTTCTAGCCTGCCAGACATCTCGCGCATAGCTTGAGCCCAGCGAGAGGTAGAGTCTGCAAGTAGTAGTATATCAAGACCCATCTGGCGGTAGTATTCTGCAATTGTGGCGCCCATATATACGGAAGATTCACGCGCTGCAACTGGCATCGATGAGGTGTTGCAGATGATAATAGTCCGCTTCATGAGCGTTTCACCTGTATGTGGGTCAATAAGGTGAGGAAATTCTTTTAATACTTCTACTACTTCTCCTGCACGCTCTCCACAAGCCACAACAAGCACAATATCAACTGAAGAGTATTTTGAAAGGTGGTGTTGTAATACAGTTTTGCCTGCACCAAAAGGCCCCGGGGTACAAAATGAGCCGCCTTTCATTTGAGAGAGTTGGGTATCAATAATTCTGAGGCCTGTATCCATCATCTTGGTTGGCTTTACTCGTTCGCCATGTAAAAGTGGTATTTTGATGGGCCATTTTTGCAGCATGGTAAAGGAGTGTTCATTGCCATTTTGATCTTTTGCTTTTGCTACTACTTCTTCAATAGGGTATGAGCCAGGTGCTATAACCCAGGTGATTTCGTATGTGCCATATTTAGAAAAGGGGAGCATGACTTTGTGGATAAAGCGATTTTCTGGTGTTGTGCCAAGTGTGTCACCTCGGCTGACCTTATCACCCACTTTAACCGTCGGCGTATAGTCCCATTTTCTTGTACGGTCGAGGGCTGCCATATAGACGCCACGAGGCAAAAAGAAGCCCGCAAATTCAGCAACTTCTTCTAACGGGTTTTGCAGTCCGTCAAAGATGCGGCTTAACAGCCCGGGCCCAAGTTCTGCTTCTAAAAGCTCGCCGGTAAATTCTACAGGCGTATCAAACTTGACGCTTCGGGTGTCTTCAAAAACCTGAATTTTGGCCACATCGCCAGAGATTTCAATAACTTCAGCTTTGAGTTCGATACCATCAACTACTACCATGGCTACTTCGCCTTGGCGGATATTGCCTTCGTACTTAACCTGTAACAGGTTTCCAAAAGCTGAAACTGTTTTACCTGTTGCGTGAGAGGTATTTTTTACTTCTGTTGTCATTTACACTACATCCATTATCTCATCTACAATTTCTAGACCTTTCAACTTATCAAGCTGAAGCCATTCTTCACATATCTCTAGCTGGGCTAAATACCCCAAAATGCGTTCCATAGAAAAATTTTCCCATTCTATGAGTTCTTCTATGTAGTTAAAGCGCCAGACTGACAGTGCTTGATATAAATCAAGCGGGGCTGTTTTTCTTGCCTCGTAAAGTGCTTTCAAGCCAGCATAGGGCGCTGGTGGCTCAAATACTTTTTCTCGCGATAAGGCTATAAGCTCAGCTACAAATGGGTCTTCTATATCTTCAAACTGGAGCTCTTTTTCTAAATCGCGCTGCAAGTCGTGAGCTCTTAGGGCAACAAAAACAAGTCTCCACTGCCACTGGAAGGTGATATACTCCCTTAAAAACCAGTTGCTTTTATCTACATGCTCTTTTGCCCAGGCAAAATATTTATGCAGAACAAAAGAGAAGTTTTCTATCTGTTCATGTGCATCTGTATACTTGTCTAAGTACTCCAAAATATACTCTGGGAGGCTCTCTTTATAAAAGAGAAGCTCTTCTAGCTCATACTGCTCATAGTTGCCACCGGGCTTTAAAGGCTGCTTTTGCCACAGTGCTCGAATATTGTCGATGTCAATAAGTAGCTTAAAGTCATGAACAAGTTTGAGATCTTTTTCGGTGAGATTCTGCTGAAGCAAAAAATCAAGCTCGTACGAGGTAATTTCTACAGGAGATCCTACCTTAAGAGGCGGAAGAAGTGTGGCAAGAAAGTAGTAATTTGCCATGAATATAATTCCTACTGTGTACCAAAAAAGACCTTACGAAAGTCTTTACGGATGAATGAGGCAATAATTTCTTCTAATGCTTTTGATGAAACATCAAGCACCATGTTCTTATCTAAAACTTTCACTTGTACGCCAGAGTTAATGTCGGCTTCTGTAACAGTTTTATTTTTTAGCTGTTTGAGTATATTCTCGCTCAATTGGCTGTTGACAGCATTGGCTGTTAGGCTCTTTGGTATGCTTACAGAGAGCTCTGTGTTAATTCCGTCTTTGTTAAGAGCTGTGACAAGGGCGTCAATAAGGCGTGCGTGAGATTTGGCATCGCCAAGCTGTTCTTTTACCCAGGAGCATAAGTTTGGGTTAAAAAATGACGTCTCAATTTTTTGCTTTAATAGCTCGACAGATTGCTTTGAGGCCTGTTCAAGTGATGATGTAAAGATTTGCTTTTCGATATCTAGTGCTTTTCTAGATTCTTTTTGTATGTGTTCGGCTTCGGTATGCGCCTGCTGTAAGATGCGCTCAGCTTCTTTACGGGCATTCTCAATAATCTCTTGAGCCTGTTCTTTTGCGGGGTCGAGAGTTTCTGAGCGAATTTTATCGCAAATAATTTGAATACGACTATCGGCTTTTTCTAGTTCAGGCATAGATATCTCAAGGGTAGTAACATTTCTCTAGTATATCGTGTATCTCCACTATTTAGGCAACCCGAAAGTAGCATAATTTCGTTGCAAACAACCTCTATACTGCCTTAAGATTATTGTTATTTAACGGGTGTGTAGGAAGACGTATGGTAGTAAAAAATAAACTTGTCGCTCAAAATCCTTTAATTTTACGCTGCCACCGCCTTATGGAGGCATTTGCAAAGTCTGATGACGAGCGCGATTATTATCTTGATCGTTACGAAGGCTTTTTAGTCTATGCAGATTTAGACAAATCTCAAGAAGAACTTGATGAGCTAGCTAAAGAACTTGCAGCCAATGCCGAGCGTTACGTCATGATTCCAAAACTTACGTTTTACGAAGTAAAAAAAGTGATGGAAGGCTTTGTTAACGAAAAAGTATATGACATTGACACCAAAGAAAAGCTTTTAGACATCATTAGCTCAAAAGAAGCGCGCGAAAACTTTTTAGAGTTCATCTACGACCACCACACAGAACTTGAAAAGTGGCAGCTATACTACCAAGAGCGTTTTCGTGTTCGTATTATCGAATGGCTCCGAAATAACCAGTTTGATTTTGTCTTCGAAGAAGACCTTGAAATCACAAAATCTATCTGCGAAAAGCTGAAGCTGAACCTCTTTGTGCCAAAAGTGCAAAAGGACCTTCTCACACAGCGTAAAAACCTTATGGCAAAGGCAAAGACCTACTACTCAAGTGAGGCGTTAAACCCAAGACCAAAACGTGGTCGCCCGCCAAAGCAAGTAGCAAAAGTTGAAACTGAACCACAATTTTCGCAAGATATCTACACCACCATCCCAAAGGGTGCAAAGCCATTTTTATTTGCGCCAGATTACCATGGTTCATCTGCAATCTTTACCTTCTCTGGCAAATTTGCCTCAGAAGCTGATTTACTTGCGCATAGAAAACAGCAGCTTACAGGCTCTGTCAACCTTGACATGCAAAACCTTAACCAGAAACTTGCAGCGCTTAGAACCCTGTCAGCTACCTGGAACATCGATAAACCCGATAGCGATATGGCGTTTTCAAGCATTGCCTTTGATGATACAGAGACACTGCTTAAACGCGATATAGAGCCTAAAATGCTTAATGGTGATAAATCTAAAGCTCCAAAAGCAGAAAAAGTAGAAGTAGCGCCTAAAAAAGCCCCTGCTGCAAAAGTGGCTGTAAAACCTGCGGCAAAAGTAGCAGCTGTAAAAGCACCTGTAAAAGCTGAAGTGAAAAAGCCTGTAGCTGCCGCCAAAAAAGCGCCTGTTAAAGTAGCTCCTAAGGCAAAAGCTCCAGTAAAAAAAGTGGCTGCTAAGGTTGCAGTAAAACCTGTTAAAAAGGCTGCGGCTCCAAAAGTAGCAGCAAAGACGCCAAAAGCACGCTTGAGACCGCTACCTAAAAAGGCAAAACCTGTAGCAAAAGCAAAAGCTGCTCCAGTAAAAGAAAAAGTACCTCAATTTAGAAAACTGCGCCGCGCAAAAAAACGATAAAAGAAGAGTACTATGGCATACCAACCAAAAATTTTGGCCTTTGCAGGCAGCTTACGAAAAGACTCTTGCAACAAAAAGCTTGTAAAAGTTGCCGCTAAGGGAGCAGTTGAGGCCGGTGCCATAATTACCTATATCGATTTAAAAGACTATCCGTTGCCAATTTACGACCAAGAAATTGAAGATGCGACGGGCCTGCCAGAAAATGCTCTCAAGCTTAAAGAGCTCATGCAAACACATGACGGCTTTTTAATAGCTTGCCCAGAATATAACAGCAGCATGCCAGCCGTCTTTAAAAACGTGATTGACTGGACTTCAAGAGTGTCAGCTCCAAACGAAAAAAACCTCTCATGCTTTACTGACAAGGTAGTTGCCTTATTAAGCGCGTCACCTGGCGCCCTAGGTGGCATACGAGGTCTTGTCCATGTAAGATCGATGTTTGGCAACATAAACAGCATAGTACTCCCACAACAAAAATGCATTCCCAACGCATTTATTGCCTTCGACGAGTCCGACAACCTAAAAGACCCAAAAACTTTAAACGACGTTCAAGCCATTGGCCGCACCCTCGCCGACTTCCTCAAAAAACACAAAAGCTAACTGTTTTTTATGGAGTGACTTGCATAAGCTAAGTCTTTGGCGTAAGTCGATTTATCGACCGTCGTAATATACTTTAAAACCTAATTTGTGTGCCGTAGGTACACGTGCCGACGGCCTACAATTAGTCGATTTTTTACAACAACATTTGGTCAATTGTTTTAGAGTCCGCCAGGACGACTGATCGAAGCCCACCGTGACCGCAGGGAACGGTGGGAATAGAATGTATAGAAAATAGAGCCCGGTTGAGGGCGATTCAATCACGATATGTCGAACACAGACATGGTTTACACTTTAGCACACCCACATAGCTTACACATTTTTAAAATTTATAATTTAAAACTGTCTAATCTATCACGGTTAAAAGAGGACCAAAATGGTCCCCTGAAAAGACACATTCCTCACCCG
>JAJFUY010000142.1 GCA_021372185.1 Chlamydiales bacterium
GGGCTTCGATCAGTCGCCCTGAAGGGCTCTAAGGCAGAACTCAATTTTCACAGCCAGGAAGATGGCTATCTTTATTTTGTGATGTAGAGGGATTGAAGGACTTGCGGCCATTCTGGGTTAATGCCTAGGGCTGATAGGAGAGTTTCTGGTGGGGTGTTTTGAGAGGCGGGTGTGCAAAGGTATGTTTTAAGTTCATCCACTGTTGTGATGGACTCTATGAGGTTGCCTCTTATGAGTACATCTTCATAGCGTTCGTGGCCAATTTGGGTTGTGGGGATGCCTGCTATAACAAACTGAGGGCCCATACTTGTTTGGTAATACATAGCGCGATCGGCAACAATCTGGGCAATATCTGAGCCCACGTTTGACACATGCATTTTAACATGTTCTAGCCGGCTTACCTGATTGGCATCTCGATTTGTTTTTTTTGCTGCAGGGTGCTGCTGTAAAATGAAGAGGTGAGACGATAGGTCAATTGCTTTGGCAGCGCCTTCAAGCAGTGAAAGAAAGGCTGGGAATGCTTTTTCAAAATATTCTTCATTATTTCCACCAAAATAGACGGTGATATATTGGCCTGAATCTTTCATTCCAAAACTCTCAAGTAGCTTTAGTCGCTCTTCGGATTGACGGCTTTGTTTTTGCTTTGCTACTGCCTGTGCTTGAGCCAAAGGGTAATATCCTAAGCCAATCTTTTTTTGCTTTGATAAATCAATTGCCACGCTGGGTGATGAGTAGAGAGTATCTGTTGCCAAATTGGCATTAGCAAAAAGCACCTCTTGTGCCGCTTGCATAACAAGTTTTGCAGTTTCAGAGTATCCGCCAGGCACAAATGTCTCTGGGTTATCGTAGTAGGCCATTCTTCTTGCTTTGGGCGCATGAACGCTCAGTGCCGCCTGAAGGGTAGCTGCATACTTATGACCCACATCTGTAATAACAACAGATACCACGCTGCATTCTTTGGCAAGTATTTGGGCGTCATCATCTAGCTGAAATTTTCCATAAACAGGAATCTGTTTATCTTCAAATTTTTTTGCCATATCATGAGCTGAATAGACGCGAATTTCTACAGATTCAGACTGTGTATTTTGTATAAACGTAGCAAAATGATCGCTTGATGCTCCGTGACAAGCTAAATAACAAATAATAGGAATTGCAGGCGTTATAATCATCTTAGAATGTATAAAAGGACAAATTATAAATTAACTAAACTAAAATTACAAGGTGGGGTGTCTTTTTGAGTGTTTGTGAGATAGTGTCTTCACATCAAATGCGTCAAGGTCGTATGCTTTTGTTTTTTCATAAAATGAGAGTGTATGAAATTCCAAGATTACGAAGCGCTTTGCGATGAAGTGTGGCACCACAATAGGCTCTACTTTCAAGAGAGTAAGCCAGAAATTTCTGATGATGAGTATGACCGCTTAGTAAAGCGCCTTGAAGCTATTGAAGAGGCGCATCCGGATTGGGTGTCAGACACTTCGCCCACACGCCGTCTTGGTGAAAAGCCCTTGGAGGGCTTTAAAGAGATCACACACTCGCAGGTGATGCTGTCGCTTGAAAAGGCCTTTACAATCGATGAAGTAAATGACTTTCATAAGCGTATGCTGAAGCTGTTGGAAACGACCTCTGTAACCTATTCTGGAGAGCTTAAGCTTGATGGCTTGGCAATTTCGGTTGTATATGAAAAGGGCCGTTTTGTGCAGGCTGTAACTCGTGGTGATGGAAAAGTAGGAAGCGATGTTACCCAAAACCTAAAAACCATCAAGATGTTGCCACTTCGCTTAAATTCAGATGATGTGCCGGATGTCTTAGAAGTGCGCGGAGAGGTGTTTTTGCCAAAAGCGGCTTTTAGTAAGATGAACCAAGAGCGGCAAGAGCAGGATTTACCCTTATGGGCTAACCCTCGTAACGCAGCAGCCGGCTCATTAAAGCTCTTAGACCCTAAAGAAGTGGCCAAAAGAAGTGAGCTTTCTGTGGTGTTCTATGGTATTGCTACAGTGGGAAAAGATCTACCTAAAAGCCAGTATGAGGTGCATTCCTATTTAGCAAAGATTGGCCTGCCAACACCCGCTACCTTCTTACATCCTTATGGCAAATTTACATCTTTTGCTCGTATGCATACACCGGCTGATATTTTACAGTTTGCGAGCACTATAGCCAAAGAGCGGGAGAGCCTTCCTTTTGCCATTGATGGCGTGGTAATTAAGCTAGATAAGCTCTCTGACTTTGAAATGCTGGGCACCACAGGTAAACACCCCCGAGGCGCTATTGCCTATAAATTTTCGGCAGAACAGGCATGGACGTACTTGAGAGAAATTACAGTGCAGGTAGGCCGTACAGGAGTACTGACGCCAGTAGCAGAGCTTGAGCCTGTACAGCTAGATGGAAGCCGCATAGCGCGGGCTACGCTTCATAACTTTGAAGAGCTAGAAAGAAAAGATGTTCGACCAAATGACTATATCTGCATTGAAAAAGGAGGGGATGTTATCCCCAAAGTTGTAGCGGTAGATAAGCATAAGCGATTAGCTACAAGTATGCCCTTTTTGCCCCCAACTGTATGTCCAAGTTGCCAGACGCCTGTAGTAAAAGATGAACACATGGTAGCTTGGCGCTGTCCAAACACCAAAGGCTGCTTTGAGCAGATTTTACGAGGTCTCGTGCACTTTGCTTCAAAAGCGGGTCTAGAGATAGAGCACCTTGGTGATAGAGTCATGGAGCAGCTTGTGCAAAAGGGCTTTGTAAAAAAGTTTTCGGATATCTTTTTGCTTACCCATGAACAGCTAGCTCAACTAGAAGGGTTTAAAGAAAAATCCATCAACAACCTGCTAGTAAGTATTGAAAAAGCCAAATCATCAACCCTTTCACGCCTTATAATGGCCCTGGGTATACGCTACGTAGGCACGCAGATGGCAGATGAGCTTGCGCGCACTACCAAGAGTCTTAAAGTGCTGATGGGAATGACACAAGAGGAGCTCTTGGCTATTCCTGGCGTAGGTGTTAAGGTTGCCCATTCTCTTGTAGAGTACTTTCAGGATCCAGAAAATCAAATCGAACTAGCAAAACTTGATTCTTTCGGAATAACAACACAAGAAAAAGTAATTGAGTATGACCAAACGCATCCATTTTTTAATAAGGTGATCGTGCTTACAGGAACTTTACAATCAATGGGTAGAACTGAAGCTGCAAATAAGGTAAAAGCAAAGGGTGCCAGAATTGCCGACACGGTAAGTAAAAAAATTGACTTTTTAGTAGTAGGGGATGATCCTGGATCAAAACTAGAAAAGGCCAAAAAATTAGGCGTTCCAGTACTTTCAGAATCTGAATTTTTACCTTTGATAAACTCATGACGTATACAGTATCAAGTGCAGCACTCGGGTTAGATGCAGTAAGCCGTTTTCTTTCATGGCCTACAAATATGGTGGTCAAAAAAAATTACCAGGCACCAATATGGACTACCAAGTACATCCTAGCAAGCCACTATACCATCCATACGTCTGCTTCTCAGAGGCTCTGTAAAGAAATATCAGATGCCAAGTGGTCAAAGGTAGGGCATGTTGCGGCTCGCGTTATATGGGCTGCAAGCGTTGTCTTACCAGTATTAGATGCCCTTGCCTGGTGTATAAAGCAGCTAGCAGGCCTAGATTCTGTCATGCGCAAACACTACGAGGTAGATGCAAGGCACATAGTTGACCACCAAAAGGAAGCGGCCCAAGAGGCCCTTGGCAACTCTGTACGCGAAATGGCAGGCTTTATACAAGAAACAAGCTGTAAAGAAAGCCAAGAAGAAAATGAGGGCCTAACATCCCTCAGAAACAAGCGCTACAACACCTTTGCTGCTCATTTTCCATCCCATAGCCCCAAAGTAGCCCTACAAAAGTGTGTAAAAAACATCCTTGATTTGTTAAGTAAAACCGAACACAAAGACAACCTCGTAACATCCATGGAAAGTATATTCCAACACATGGACGAACACCTAGCCACAAACGCAAGCTGCGAATGGCTAAAGCACGAAGATGCAAGTGCCCTGCATGCAGATGTAGAAGCATTGTTGACAGGATACCAGGCCTTTTACGACCTCTGCACCCATGCCTGAAGGTGTGAAACACAAAATCTGATTAGCTTAAATGGGTAAAGAAGGGTAATTTTGCTGCTTTTTTATCGAATGTATAGGTTGTAGTGCAGCCAAGCGATTGATTGGTAAGCCCTATGAGGCAATCAGCAAAATCAGCATTGGAGCTTTGATATTCGTGAAACGCGCTAAGCGCTGCTTGTCGATCTTCCACTTCAATTTGCTCAGCATGTAAAAGCGTGTCTAAGAACTTATTTATGTCACCTCGTGTCAGGTCATAGTGATAATTTAGCACCCACACAACCTCACAGAGGACAACTAATGTGATATGAAGCATCGTCTTATGCTTAATTGCTGATGAGATAAGCTGCTCTGCACGAGCAAATTGCTTTTTATCATCTTGCATGAGGTATCGAATAACTACATTTGTATCGAGTCCTATCATGGTATTGCCGAGCTAGCTCCTTTTTTGATAGCTTCTTCCATATCTTCCAAGGTCGCAGCTTTTCTGCCTTTTTTATAAAAAATGCCCTTAAGAGAGCGAAAATCCGATGTTCGCGGCATAAGCTGAACATCCCCTTCATCGCTCACAACAAAGTCCACTTGATCCCCAGGCCCAATTTTTAAAATATCACGAATGTCTTTAGGGATTGTAATCTGCCCTTTACTTGTGATAGTAGCCTTCCTAAGTTGCATAATACCTCCTATTTTCTATTCCTTACTTATAGTAAGGAATTTGCAATAAGAAATCAACAATCTATTTTGATAGGCCGGGGCTGAGGGTAAGATGCTCTAGGGCTACTTTTTTATCCCTAGTCCTAATCAGATTACCTTTCCCTGTTTTGAAGCAGGGAAAGGTAAGTGCTATATAGATAATAGATTAAGGATCTATTGGTACTTCTGCACCTAATAAACTAGCCGCAACAACTCCAATAACGTAAGCCGGATAAGCTGTATTTCCTGTTGTTATAACAGGCATTACAGAATTGTCTACAACCATAAGATCTTTAACTCCAAATACGCTAAGGTTCTTATCAACAACCCCATTGATTATGGACGTGCCAATTTTACATGTTCCTGTTGGATGCCAAGGTGAGTTAACTGGAAGGCACAACTGTGATTTAATATAGTCAGCTGTTACTGGAATACTTGGAGCTGGGACTATCATTGTAAGCCCATTAGCTGCAGCAGTATTTTTTACTATTTCTATCATCGCAGCTGAGGCATTTAGATCGGTTGACCCCAATCCAACACCTAGTCCACCGTCAG
>JAJFUY010000147.1 GCA_021372185.1 Chlamydiales bacterium
TAATACAAATACCAAAACCAATACAAAATCGGGCAAGGGCAGGGGCACGGGCAAGGGCAAGTTTATTGGGTGATTGTAAGTTTTATCACCATCCGCTATGGTGTTACACACACATTTTAAGGAGCCACCACCCATGCCCACACCACGAAGTGAAGTGCCAGAAGAAGATCGCTGGAATCTAACAACACTCTACCCCTCACCTGACGCCTGGAAAAAGGATCTTGAGAACATCGTAATAACCGAATCTCCCCCATTTTTTTCACTTGTTTCTGTGTATAAGGGCAAACTTGGAGAGTCTGCAGACAACCTCTCAAAAACCCTTCAGGCGTTTTTTGAGTCAGAGCGTAAACTGCGTAAGATTTATACCTATGCTCATCTTATGCACGATGAGGAAAGCACGCTAGAAGAGCCTAAAAAGGCCTACAATACCATTGTCAACATCTACCACCAGTTTTCTCAAGAGACATCGTGGCTAACGCCTGAAATTTTAAGCCTTCCAGAAGCTCGCCTCAAAGAGTATTTGGATGATCCGGCACTAAAAGAGTATCACTTCTTTTTAGAAAAGCTGCTGCGCTTTAAGCCGCACACCTTGTCAGAAGAATCTGAAGAGCTACTTGCTCTTGCAGGTCAAGCCTTAGATACGCCACAAAAGGCATTTTCGGCCATTAACAACGCAGACTTTAAGTTTGGCACTGTCAAAGACTCTAAAGGCCAAGATAAGGAGCTCACACATGCAAGCTTTGGTATGTTCTTGCGTGATAAAGATAGGGAATTGCGTAAAAACGCCTTTCTTACAATGCATAAGAAGTACCAAGAGTATGAAAATAGCATGGCAGAGCTTCTTTCAGGAGTAGTTCAGAGCCATCTTTTTGATGCTAGAGCCCGTAAATATAGCTCATGCGTAGAAGCTGCCCTCTTTGGCAAAAACATTGATGTGGGTGTGTATAGGTCATTGATAGAAGCAGTGCATTCACGTATAGATTTACTTCATCGCTACACCTCACTTCGTAAAAAAGTACTGGGTCTTGAAGAGCTCCACTATTACGACTTGTATGTACCGCTCATGGCATCAGTAGACTTTAACTATAGCTACGAAGAGGCAGAAGAGCTAGTGATTAACTCTATGAAACCATTAGGTGAAAAGTACGTTAACCAGCTTCATGAAGGCCTAAAATCAGCGCGCTGGGTTGACAGGTACGAAAATGAAAATAAAAGAAGCGGTGCCTACTCAAGTGGCTGCTACGATAGCAACCCCTACATTCTGATGAACTATAAAGGCATATTGCGTGATGTATTTACGCTAGCTCACGAGGCAGGCCATAGCATGCATAGCCTTCTTTCTCGCAAAAACCAGCCTTATCACTACTCAGATTATGCAATCTTTGTGGCGGAAGTTGCCTCTACCTTTAACGAAGAGCTGTTAATGCAGACGCTTGTAGAAAAGGCAAAATCAAATGAAGAAAAGGCCTTTTTACTTAACGAAAAGCTGGAAGACATCCGCGGAACGCTCTTTCGACAAGTAAGTTTTGCTGAGTTTGAGCTGTTTATTCATGAATGTGCCGAAAAGCGCATTCCGCTCACACCGCACCTTCTTAAAGAAAAATATTTAGAGATCACACGCTTTTACTATGGTCCAGATCTTGTGATAGACCCAGAAGTGGCAGTAGAATGGGCAAGAATCCCCCACTTTTACTACAACTTCTACGTATACCAGT
>JAJFUY010000148.1 GCA_021372185.1 Chlamydiales bacterium
GATTAGAAAAGTTAATTGTTAATTTTTCAGTAAGAATATCTGAGCTTGAAACTGCTTTAGACATTCAAAGAAATAAAACAGAGTCAGCATTTGCGGCTGGGGTTCGCCATACTTATAAAAAGAAAGCGAGTGAGAAATGAAAAAACTAGTTGACGAAGCGCCATACCACCCAGGCTACGAGGACGCCGTGGTGCCACCAAATCGGGTGTATTCAGGTGTAAAAACGGGTAAGATGCTGTGGAAACCGAAGCCACTGAGTGAAGAAAAAATGTATGAAATTGCTGAAAAAACACTAGGTCATGCAATCGGGTTATACAACTGGAAAATATTTGCTAGAGCAATTGAACAGGAGCATGGGATTAAATGATAGGAAATTGGCTAGGAACTACGTGGTACTGGTATGACGTTGTAATGCTGTCGTTGGTTTTAATCTTCAGTATCTACAACATTCGATCAATTATTAAAACAAACAGGGATTTAAAAGAACTTAAGGAAAGGTACAAAGTCAAATGACACCATACAACACGGGAAAAGTAAAAATCGGAGAGGCAGTTTACTTAAACAAGTTAGTAAACCAGCCATACGTTGAAGAGGACATGGATATGATCCGCTTACAGAGTTATCTAATCCAAGATCCAAGCAGACTTAAGCGAGAGTATTGGGCAACGCGCATTTACGCAGTGTTGGGACTATTTACTATGACAGTTATTGTGTTGGTGAACTAATATGAAAGAAGAATTTTTACAGTGGGCAAAGAAAAAGAAATTATTGGATGAGAATAATTCTGAGACAGACGACAAAGTAGTAGGCTGGCTATGGTACACATGGCAGACTGCGTGGCGAGCAGGGGCGGCTTCACATAAACCTACGATGGACAAGTTACGCATGGAACGTGATGCGTATGAGGCAGAAGTTGACAAGATACTTAAACAGAAGCATTACCTTGAGGCTTTGGCTGAACCTGTGGAAAAACTATGAACTTTACTGCTGATTGGTTTACTCACAACATTCCAAACTTCCAAAGGTGCATGGAAGTTATTGGAGAAGATCGCAAACACTTTCTTGAGATTGGCTCCTATGAAGGTCGGTCTACATGCTGGATGTTGCAGAACGCTCTACCAAAAATGGGAACGATCTACTGTATTGACCCGTATGTCAACATGGAAGATGTTGAAAAAAGGTTTGAAGAAAACACTAGAGCTGCCATGAAAGGGCAAATGGTTGTAAAAATCAAAAGCACTTCATACTGGGGGCTTGCTGATTTAATTATTAGAAAAAATCAGTTTGACTTTGTGTATGTAGACGGGCATCACGCTCCTGATATGGCACTAACCGATGCGTGCATGGCATGGGGCCTGTTGCGGCAGGGGGGTGTAATGTTGTTTGACGATTACGAGTACCCAGAAGAGCCAACCAAAAAAGGGATTGATGCGTTCTTGACATGCTTTGAGGGTCTGTACGATATCCTATTCAAGAACTATCAATTGGCGGTAGTAAAGAAATGAAATACGACCCCACAAAAGAACCGATGTGGTTAAGTACGGAAATTGGTATCCAGCTGTTTAACTGGTGCTTGTGTATTGATGAAAAGGCATACAACAAAGCTCTAGCTCAACTTGCTAAAGAAGGTAAGCATTTGACTCCTTCTTGGCCTGATGATGGTGCGAGGTGCCAATTTGTAATGTGTAATGGAGAGGCAACCGATTGCGTTGTAATGCTTGTTGAAAAAAAAGACCCGATTGAAAACGCAGTTTTGTTGGTGCATGAAGCTGTGCATATTTGGCAGATGTTTTGTCAAAGCATAGCGGAAAGAAACCCAAGCGATGAGTTCATGGCATACACCATACAGAACATTACCCATCGGCTATACCACGCTTATCAGATGGCGCTAGAACACAGGGAGAAAAAATGAACGCATACGAATTAGCAGATGAATTACAAGATGTTGAAAGAATAGACCCTAATGGTTTTATAAAAGATGCAATAAATATGCTACGCCAACAAGCACAAGCGATAGCTACGCTATCTGACCGCATAGCGGAGTTGGAAAAAAGTGCTGAACCAGTAGCATGGATTAAAAAAGATACTTTGATTTTTCTAGGTAATTACGAATTTGGTTCTATCACCATTCAAGTCCAAAAACAAAAAGACGATGAGTTTGATATTCCACTTTACACCACACCACAAATAAAAAAGTTAAGTGATGAGGAAATAAAACCATTACTAGATAGGATTCAAAATTATTTGGAGTGCGGTGGTTTTTTTAATCCTGAGTGCATGGAGCATGACAAAGTAAGGGATTTAATTATGGATTGCAAAACAATACTAAAAAAAAGCGAGTGAGAAATGACTATACGCTGTGTTGGAAAAATAGGGAATTGGGGCGCTGTTGAATGGGAAGACGGTGTATATCCCCAACTTGGTGACAAACTTTATA
>JAJFUY010000149.1 GCA_021372185.1 Chlamydiales bacterium
TATAACCAAACAAGTCAGGCTGCCGATTTGTATTCCCAGGGAAAATTTACCGAGGCACAAAATCTACTTGTAAGCGCAAAACAAAATATTGATGCCGCCAATGCTCTCTCAAAACAACAGGGCAAACCGCTTAATATAAGTACGTATATTGACGGGGCAAACCTGTCATTAGCACAAGGCGATAAAAAGGCCGCAAAGAGTTTTATACAGCCAGCATTATACGCAAATAACGGACAAGTAACCGGGGCTGATACGGATATTAAAATTGCCGAAGCATACGAAATCGCTGCAAGTATATCCGACAATAAAGACCAGCAAGAGCGTTTTACTCAATATTCAAAGAGTAGAATGGCGATGGCAAAACAGAAAGAAGATGATGAAAATTACAAAGGCTGGGTAGAGTATTTGCGTGATCCCAATTTTAGTTTGCACCTTATGGAAAATATCGTTAATCCCACAGGCGAAATGAGAGGCATATACGAGGGCGTTAAGCGTGTTGGCGAAGGAGTGATAGAAAGTTCTGTCGGAGCTGTTGAAGGCGTTGCAAAGGGCGAAATAAAGTCATTGGGGCAATTAGGTAAACAGGAATTAAAGTCAGCATTAGATATTGTCATTGGTGCTGCTCATACATATTTTAGTGCCTCTATGCTTATGCAATGGGGTACTGCTCCAATTATACCCGCTGCTTTTACTATTGCAAATGCACTCACACCTGAATTATCACAAAAAATAATGATGCCAGCGACTACTGTTGCAAAGGATGTTTACGGTAAAGACATAGAACAGTTATCTGATATTCAAAAAGGCTTCTTAGAACTTGGGGATATTGTGGGTATGCTTGTATTATTTGAAGGCGCAAAGACAGGCGTAAAATACGTTGGAAAAAAGACAGGCGAAATTCCCATTGGCGACCAAACTGTTATGTCAAAACTTGGCGGAATATCAAAAAAGATTTTCAATAAAGAGCCATTGACGGATACTGAAGTAAAAACCGCCACCGAAATACTTGAAAAAGCTACTGACGAAAATATTGTTGAACCCATAAAGGCAACTATTTTAAGCAAGGAACAAGCCATAAACCCGAAAGTTGAGCCTATAATCTCCGAACAGCCTACGGGTAAAATCGAAGTTCCAAAAGAGGATGTAAAGCCTACTGACGAGCAGTTAGTTCGGGAGATTAAAGACAAGCAAAAACAATCCCAACTCAAAAAACAAGACGAACCCCCGTTGCCGACTACTGAAAGCACAGATGCAAATAGAAAAGACTGGAATGATGCAGATTATGAAAATAAAATAAACCAGTTAGAAGCAGAAAGGGATACTGATGGCAATAAGATTAAAAAAGACAAGGAAATACTATCGGTAGAAGAACAAAAAGAGTTAGATGATAGCAATAAGTTTTACAACGATAAGATAAAAGAATATAAAAAAGAAAGGGCGGATAGGCTACAATCGGAAGTAAAACCCGTTACCGAAACTCCCGTAGAAGCAGAGGTTAAGCCTGTTGAAAAAACAGAAACGGCTGTAACCGATGTGTCTGCGTTAAGAGATGCTAATACAAAGGAAGAAATTGATAACGCTATAAAAAGAGCGACACAAGATTCAGATATAAAAGATGCCTTACAAACCGCCGAAAACATTATTGGCAGACCGATGGCAAAATCATTATATTATTCTGATGCTAAAAAATTTGCTAATGACCTTGCTGATGCCATAGATAAAATAAAAAGCAAAGAACCTGCCAATGAAAATGTTCCCCTTACAAATGAGGGAAACAAAGTTGAACCCATTGAACCCGTAGCGGAAAAGCCTACTGAAACAAAAACTACTAATGAAAATATCACAGAACTTGGTTCAAAAACAAATAAAATACCATTCGATAAAACTATCGAGCCTGTAACGCAAACAAAATCCGGAAAGGCAAAAACATTTTCTCAAATGTCAAAGGACTTTGTTGATGGAGTTCAAAAAGCTGTCAGGTATATTAAGCCGAAACGTAGTGGGATGGCTGGAAGTTATAATCCATCAAACGGTTTGATTTCCATGCGTAGAGCCAACAACCTTCATGTTCTAATACACGAAATGGCGCATTACCTTGATGACTTCTATACACTATTTACAGATAATAAATACGACAGCGAACTTTCAAAGTATTGGGATAGGGGTAGCGAACCGCCAAAAGGGTATAAAGACGCTGAAAGGTATAAGCGCAATGAGGGATTTGCGGAGTTTATGGTTGACTATGTTATGCGACCAGAGCAAACAAAGACCGACAGCCCTATGCTATTCGATTTGTATGACAAGTCGTTTAACAAACAACACAAGACCGCCATTGAGCAATTAGGCGTTGATGTGAGAACTTTTGGCAATCTCCCTGCATTAGAGCAGATAAGTTCAAACGTGAAGCAGGTTGAGTTAGAAAAAAAGACTTTGCAAAAGCTGAAGGATGCTGTAAAAGAAATTACAAAATCACTTACCAATGTTCAGAGTTTTACTACAAAATGGCTAAACCCAAATTACCCCGTTGAACGAGCATTTAAAAGGCTGATGGAAGCCAATAACGTGAAAGCCTTAGTTGGAAGAAGCAACTTTAATA
>JAJFUY010000154.1 GCA_021372185.1 Chlamydiales bacterium
GGTTGTTTGGTCGTTGTCTATAGCGAAGATAGCAATTCACTATATTTCGAGAGTGTGAAGCCAGAAGATTTTGTGGATCTTGGTGAATCGCATCGCTTGTTTAAGGTGCCTGTCGACGCGCCGGTGGTCCCCATAGGCCCCGAGGGTCCGTGAGACGGGAGCGCTTTGAGAACACTGTATCCAGGCGTTGTCCAAAATAATTCTTGGACAGCTCCCTGACTTTTAGCGGAAACCAGATTTCTCACTTTGGTTCACTGTTAAAGGGTAATTGAATAAACCAGGTTACGAATCGGGCGATGGGTGGATTCTGGTTGAGCCTTAAGTCGGAATTGGGCAAAGACAACTGAGCCCTACGCATGGATATTGATATCTCGGGGACCCCTGCTGGTTGTAGACAATTATCTACAACCGATTTGAAAGGAAATCATTGCGCCACACAATGGTCTGCCTATAATTTCATTTAGGGTGAAGCGCCCAAAAATAATTCCATAATAGAGAGGTCGGTATGAAACGCGCAATGTTGGTGCTGATCGGTATTATGGCAGCAGGAGGAATGGCAGAGGCATCGGGAACAAGCGATGCGATGGAAGCAACAGGAGTCGAAGAGCCAAAGGAAGTTGTCTTCGATGTAGAGGGGACGGAGCTTAGTGTAAGTGACTGCAATGCTGTTCAAGGACTAGGTCCTTGTAATGCATGAGAGGATGGCAATAAGGGATACTATCGTCCAGGAACTGTGTCTGATGATGATAGTATAGAAATTAAAGCAATTAGGCGTGAGCTGTTAAAGCAAAAGGCTCATGAGGGAGTTAGCTTTATTGAAGATATGCCCAAGAATTATGAAGACATAATCTTCGATGTTGGTGCATTTTTTGCCCATAAATTGATAGATCAATTCTAATTCAATATCAACGGCACTATGCTTAGTCAGCTATTCATGGGGAGAAGGGTATAAAAAATATAGCTTTCACTGTCTTTGACAATCCTCTTGGCGTACCAATGTTTTGCACAATAGCGCTCAGCATTTTTAGTGTCATAATATCGCATTTTAATCCTTTTAAGCAGCGAAAAGTGTTTTTTCGGTATTTATGTGCCATATTGCATATTGTTGTGTTGGCTTCTCTTTGTGAAGTCACTTTTAGCATGTTGCCAACAGCTTTGCTCCATGAAAGGAGTTTTGGCCCCCTATGGATGGTAGCTGCCACGCTTGTCCCGATTGGGGTTATTATCGGTTTTCATCAATTTTCTTTGCTTGCCAAAAACTTGCCAGATCTGAAAAATCAATTTTTGCTCTCCGTTAGTCTAAATCGTAGTACTTTTCTGAATGGGTTGCTCTATTTGATTCCAGTAGTGATTTTTCAGGCAATGATACTATTTTTATGCAAATATCAATATATCGCATTGTCCGGAATTCAAGTATGGAAATACATAATAGTAGCGCCAATAGTTGAAGAATTCTTTTTTAGGTTTTTGCTCCCAAAACTAGTCAGCGATGATCAATGCACAGAAAAGGATTATGTAGTTTTTTCAGTGATATTTGCCTGTCTGCATGGTTTTCCCAGGTTTGTACCTATTTTTATTTTCTCGCTTTATGAATATTTTTTAGTTGAAAAAACTGGAAGTTTGTCTCTTGCAATTGCATATCGTGCTATTTCAAATTTTTTCTGTTTTGCATTTTCAAGCGCCGTCTAGGCCTCTTGATGATATTCATGCCACACTGTCTGCCATCATCCGCTTTATTCGTTTTGAGTAAGAGAGGGGGGAGAAAAATGAAACGAGCAAGTTTTTTCATTTTTATTTTTCTTATTATGCTTTGTGGAGCTGTATGTGCCGATCAACCTCAGATCAATCAGTCAGGAGTATGGTCTATTCAGGGTGTTGATATGACAAAAACGAAAATGTTTTCTTGGGGAGAAAACCCTATTGATAACGATGTGACAATAATCGATCTTGGAGCAAAACAGCCTTATATTATAGTTTCTTCAGTAATACTCAGTGTGAAATCGTATACCCAGGAAGGCTACAGATTTATTTTCGAAGGTCAATGGGAAACAGGAGATGAAACTTCAATACCGGCTTGTTTGGTCGTTGTCTATAGCGAAGATAGCAATTCAATATATTTCGAGAGTGTGAAGCCAGAAGATTTTGTGGATATTGTGGATCTTGGTGAATCACATCGCTTGTTCAGGGTGCCCGTGGACGCGCCAGTGGTCCCCATAGGCCCCGGGGGTCCGTGAGACGGGAGCGCTTTGAGAACCCTGTATCAAGGCGTTGTCCAAAAGAATTCTTGGACAACTACCCTGGCTTTTAGCTGAAACCAGATTTCTCACTTTGGTTCAGTGTTAAAGGGTAGGGGAACCCCTGCCGGTTTTAGACAATTGTCTATGCCTGATTTGAAAGAGAAATGTTGCGCCATCAAACGGTCTACTTATAATTATATTCAGGGTGTAGCGCCCAAAAATAATTTCATAATACGGAGGTCGTTATAAAACGGTTTTTGTTTCTTCTGATCGGTATTATGATGGTTGGAGGGATCGCGGCTGGAATAGCAGGAACAACCTATAAGATGTCAAAAGTTGGAATTGGTGCTTACAAGGCGACTGAAGAGCTAGTTCCCATTGTTAGGTCTGCCGCGGCAAGTGCATTTACGTGGGGTGCGGGTAAAGTACGCAGGGGAGCGTTGCGGGACGACTAACAACCAGTGTGTCCAAAGCATTCTTAAGTTGCCAGAACATCGGCAAAGTGCTGTATAGGTGCTCATATTTCGCTCATGAGCGCTTATATGACTCAGTTGCAATTATTCTTTTGTTTTTGGTTATTTGCTTTTGGGCAAGGGCTCACTTATGTAACGACGGCACGAAATAAGTAAACTTGGCACGACTTACAAAGGAAGCTAACTGTGACAGTGTTTATTTCTTTCCTTGTTGCTTTTTTGTTGATTTATCTCGTAGAGAGGACGTCGAATCGAAAAGCCTCGGGAGAGGGGCATATCCGGCCACATGTCTTTTATTTCGCTACGGGGGTTCTTTGCGTCATTTTCGACATGATGATTATTTTTCTTCCTCGCAGTACCAGTGGCAATGACATGATTGTCTTTTACATTCTGATAATTGTTTTTGCGATAGCCGGCATCTTCTGCGTCTATACCTATTTTGGCTGCTCGATTTTGGTTGAGCCTGCTGGTTCTGTTTTGATAGCTTCGCTTTTCAGGAAAAAGGCAAGGCTGGCGGTTGAAGATATAATCCAACTAAAGGAGATAGGTTTCTTTCGGGTTTTGATGATAGAGGGCAGAAATACTGGCAAGTATTATTTCCCCTGCGATGCATACAATTTGGAAAAGTTTCTGTCTATGATGCAGAGAGAACATCCGGAAGTGTTCGTAGCCAAGCGGTAGTCGGTTGATTATCGAGAAAACACCAGCATGAGTGCTGTATTGTCGTCCGGAAAGTTACCGATACTGCTTCTCCGCTTGCGGATTTTCCCTAGGCTTGAATTTTTTGAAATATGCCAAGGAGGCATGGAGGTCGGTATGAAACGGTTTTGTTTTTTCTGATCGGTATTATGATGGTTGGAGGGATTGCGGCAGCGGAAGCAGGGCCGACGGAGGCTAAAGGGCCTCTGCTCCGGCCGTAAATCCTCTTATCCCGATCTTACGAGTGAACAAAAGAATTTTGTTGCAACGAAGCTCTTGCGCAGTTCAGTGAACTATGTTTTCATTTTTTCTCTCATATTAGTGCTGGTAGATCTAAACAATATCTCATGCATAGTATTCGATAATAGTTGGCTG
>JAJFUY010000172.1 GCA_021372185.1 Chlamydiales bacterium
CCCCGCAATAATATTCTTATTTAGTTCTTTCTTATATGGTTCTTTCTTCTGTCGTTTACTTTCCGGCACCCGTGTCACCCAAACTCCGGCACCCCTGTCCCCCAAATTCCGGCACGTTAATTTGTTTTTGAAAAATTCGTGATTCTCCCTCCAGATATCGATTATAATGACCGTTTCTGGCTGCTCTTTTTTTCGATCGCATTGCGTGATTTGGATTAAACTTTTTCCGCCAAGTATCGCAAATTTTTTGGACAATACTTTTTTTGATTTTGTAATTGTTTTGTCGGACAATCCTGTTTTCTTT
Organism: Chlamydiales bacterium; assembly: GCA_021372185.1. Classification (GTDB taxonomy): domain Bacteria; phylum Chlamydiota; class Chlamydiia; order Chlamydiales; family FEN-1388; genus SZAS-7. The sequence goes on from JAJFUY010000172.1 coordinate 305, forward strand.
TCTAATGCTCGAATCCCATACCAGCAAGCTCCATGTTCGCCGGCTATTCTTCGATAAGCAGTGTATAATACTAAATCCGTCGCTGAAATTTGGCGCGCCTCAAGAAGTTCGAAAACTACATTTGGGATTTCAGTTCTGTAATCTCTTGGTGATTCTTGGAAAACGATCTGTGTTTGATTAGCGTAATTGGACATAATTGACTCCCTTTTTTAATATTTGGTTACAAAAAATTCGGAAGTCTGATATAGTCTGAAAATACACTATTTCAGTTATATCAGACTTCCGATAAGCCCAACTTTAAACGGTTGGGCTTTGTCTCTTTAAGCATCATACGATATTCCCAATCCCGAAATTTGTCAAAATATTATTGATAGTTCGATATTTTCTTGATTAAAAATAAAAAAAAAGTTTAACTTCAAAAAATAATAGTGACAAATATTTTTTTGAAGGAACTTGATGCCCACGGATTACGATATAGTTTCAGACTATACACAAGACTATAATCGTTCCTACATGCTTCTTAATACTTATTACGCTGAAGCTTATCGAGATGTAGGATTTTATTTGGGCAATCAATGGAGCCTTGACCAAATGAAATATTTAAATGATGAAAGACGAAATTCTTTTACATTTAACAAGTCACGCAAAACTATCAACATGGTTAGTGGATATTTAAGTGCTAACCAAATGCAAAGCGTAGTTATCCCAAGAGAAAATTCAAACCCTGAGACGGCTGATCAACTTACAGAATTGCTTCAGATACAAATGAAACCAAAAGGTTACAAAGTCTCAAATAAGGCAAAACACAACAGCCTTGTCTCAGGCGTTTCTTGGGTGTCTCCATGGATTGATTATCGACAAGATTATGTTAATGGCCGCATAGAATTTCACTTGGATAATTGGAATGATGTGATCTGGGACCCGTTTTCGTATCGCATGGATTTAGAAGACTGTACGTTTGTAGCTCGTAGGAAATACCTAAGCAAAGATGTCATTAAATCTCTTGTTCCTGGATGCGAAAGAGAAGTCGATGCAATGGGATATGGTAACCGTGATGAAAAATTCACATATGAGCCTTACGCAAGACAGTGGGGGCTGCAAGAGCTGCTGGCCTACAACGAATATTGGAAACAACGATACAAGAAAGGCTGGATACTTGTTGATCGCACGACGGGGGAACAAAAACCTTGGAAAGGCGACAAGAAACGTTTGGAAATGCTCCAGCGATTTTTCCCAAACCTTGCAGTTATCGAAGGATACTATCGCACTGTTGAATATAACATTATCGTCGAAAATCGTCTCTTGTATAGCGGAGAAGATCCTTGGGGCCTTGGAGAATATCCGTTTGTGCCCTACTATTGCGTATTTGACCCCTCCTACGATCTCTTTCAGTGGAAAATACAAGGCCTCCAAAGACTGCTACGTGATTCCAACGAAGAATACAACATGAGAAAGTCAAAACTGTTGGATATTATGGACTCTCAAATCGGCAGTGGATGGAAAGCTAAATCGGGTGCGGTTTCTAACCCTAAATCTCTCTTCCAAACCGGACAAGGCAAAGTTGTGTTTTTCAATCCAGGATTCGAAATAACAGATGCTGAAAGAATCGATCCTCCTTCGCTGCCCGAGAGTTTATTTGCGTTACAGGATTCGTTCGATGCAGACATCAAAGATTACATAGATTTAGGCGCTTTAGGAAATGACCAAACAGATCGAATGTCTGCCATGTTGTTTAAAATGAAGCAAAGCATGGCAATTATGCAGCTTGGTCCTGTGATGGATAATTTCCGTGAGGCTGATTATTTGCTAAACAAAAAAGTCTTAAAACTGATTCAAAAGTTTACCCCAGAAAAAGTTGAGCGATTAATTAAACAAAAGCCGACTCAAGAATTTTACAACGGCACTTTCCTTGAATACGACATAGACTTTGCAGAATACCCCATGACAGATAATCAGAAACAGCAAGCATTTATGCAAGCATGGTCAATGAAAATGGGAGGCGTAGATGTTCCTGATGAGATTTTGTGGGAGCTGTCACCGTATCCTATCAGCAAGAAAGGCATGGAACTTATCCAAAAAAGACAACAAGCAGCAGAAGCTCAACAGCAGCAAGAAGTCGAAGACAAGCAACAAGTCAACGAACTCTTGCAGGCGAAAGCGTTTGGAGATGTGGCTTTAGGGCAAGAGCGGCTTAGCAGAATTAAATACGATGCAGCTCTTAGTGAAGAACGATTGGCAGCCGCGCAAGAAGAAAGAAGTCGTGGTGCATTGAATGAAGTACGGGCTATTAAAGAGCTTGATGAAATCGAAATTAACAATGCAGCAAAAGTGCTTGAGATGATTCGTGGAATTGAAGAAGAACAAAGACTAAAGCAAGCCGACACAGTTGTTCCCCAACCAGCAGTTACAGGATCAATAAATGAACAATGATGGATGGGGGTTTTTGGGGGCTGGAACAAGCGATAATAGATTAGCTGGAGAGGACCTGCAACACAATAGACAAAATCGAACAGCGGACGAATTACACGTTCCTGTAAGGATTGTAAAACAACCAAGAGAATCAGGGGGACCAATGAAACATCATTTAACACATGCAGAAGAAGTAAAGGGTGGACATCATTCACATGAGCATCATCCTATGCATCATCATTTAGAAGAAGAAAAGCATAGGCATGAAAAAGCTATGGAACATCATCATCATCATTTAGAAAGACATCATGGGCGTCATTATAATACGCAACATGGACATGATCACCATAAATATTAAGAGGAAATTATGTATATGCACGATTTATTAGCAATTCCTCAACATAAGCTAGATCAGTATGAAATGGGCGAATTAGATCTTAGCTTTGCAAATCAGCTTGATACTGTAGGCATGCAACCACACTCACGTGAGTATTTAGAAAGAGAAATGAATTTCATGAGAAGTGAGCGAAAGTTTGAAATGATTGCAGGGCAAATGTTGGATTATCCAGAAGGAATTCAATTTAGCGGAAAACCATGACAGCAAGTTTGTATCAAGGACAAGGCAATTATACAAGTGTTGTAGGAAAAAAGATGAAAACTAAATTGCCTGGTCCAATTCATGCCTTAAAACAAGGATCAGAAGGACCAACAATGAGCGACATGCAATTTATGATGGAGAATGAGCGCAAGCAACACGAAGACGCTTATCGTTACGCACATGGAAGTCATGCAAGTGATAATGTCCCTTTAGGAAAGCATTCTTTTTAGGAGATAAAATGGGAACAATATCGCAAGACGGCAATGCTCCAATGAATACTTTAAAGCCGCAGCCTGGTCAAACAAATGATTATGCCCCTAAGTTTCATCCCTTGCCAGGCGATTGGGCTAAGCAACAGTTAAGCAGAAATAACGCAGTATATAAAGAGAATACAAGTAGAAAACAAGCAAATTACACTGAAATTCAACGAGCTTTAGACGCAGAAAGAGCGCAGCATGAATACTGGGAAGAATGGCAAGGAGTAAAGCCGGATAAAGCTGTATATGAAAATCCAAGAGAGCTGCAAAACACATTACTCCCAAGTGCCAAATACGGAACTGAAGGAAGAGGATATGGCTAAAAAAACAGCTCTACAAAAAGCACGCAGCCAATTAAAAAAGGCTGACAGAGCAAGCACGCCTCTGGCTATTAAGAGGAAGTTAGACATAAAAAAGGAGAAAAAGTCATGAGAGAGAACCCATCCGGTCATCAAGGTGGTTTCGAAAGCATGGAGCATGACAATGAGCGTCAGCCAATGGTGAGTCATCAATCCGAGACTACTCCAAAGACTGTAGCTGAAGATTGGCAAGCCGGTGTTTACGAAATGAAACATGAAGCTATGGATGAAGCCTATGGATTAGCTGGAAAACGTGGTAATGCTAAAGATTTTGGCATGGCACATTCCCAGTTTAGAGAATATCCTTGGGCATAACTTATAGTTAAAAGTGAACATAAACGAGTATAAGTACAAATGCAAACGACACTAATAGGACAAAAACGAAACTCCAACATGCAGGAGATGGGCGAGACGCGAGAACCAATGGCATTCGATTGCTGGACGGACGCTCAAAAACTCGCTGAACTGTATTCCAAAAGTTTAAATCATGACTTTTGGGTATTGTATGCTGCTAAGCCACACGTTAAAGACCCAAATGCAATAGTAGCAGGTTGGGAAATTATTGCGAAACGGCCGCCAGCTGCAATGGTAGGAGTGTTAGTCTTTAAGTGGTGTAATCAAAGCAAAAGATTAATGGTAGAACCGGATCTTTGCTTGCCATATGACATTCCAATTAGTGAAACGGAACTGTCAAACAAAAGCAAAGATTACATACCAAGCATTGAAAAAGCAGCCAAAAAATCAGGTTCAATTGTATTGGCTTAAAGTAGATTTTAAAAAAATTTTGTTTAACATGACAAATTATTTTTTGAAATACGGGCGTTAAAACAAGGTCTGTCGCCGAGACAAAAGGAAATAAAATGATGGATTTAGATATGTCGCGTCCAGGGAGTGAGTTGTTCCCAGAAGCGCCTATAGCACCAAGTGCACAATACAACTCATATCAAGACGTAAATATGGATCAAGTCGTCGATGATCCTTTAAATGCGGGCGTAAATCAGCCAGACGTCGCCGGTCAGGTGCAATTGTCCGATAAGGAAATGAACTTTCGGGCATTACGTGATGAAGCCGCCAAGTTGAAGGAAGAAGCAAGCTATTGGAAAGGACAAGCCGAAGCTTACGCAAAAATTCCAACGCGTCAGCCAGAATCAGCGCAGCCAACTCAAGATGATGCTTTAACTGCATTAGATTGGGACGATTCGCGCGACGTTCAGAAGGCTTTTAATGCTATTAGGCAGGAAAACATCAGACTTCGTGAAGAAATCAAAGATGCTCTTACTGCTATAGAAACAAAGTCACAACGTCAAGACTGGAACAACATGGTCACTCAGCACGTACCGCAACTCACTAGTAAAAACCCGATATTTGCCGAGATGATTCAAAAA
>JAJFUY010000183.1 GCA_021372185.1 Chlamydiales bacterium
TGCCTTAAATTCTTATATCCCCTAAATTTGTCCCGGATTAGATGATCGGAACCACGCGTGTGGGGAGATATTTTTTTTTATTTTCTTAATACGAATAAAATCTAATCCATGCAAACATGATATGCTTTTTATCGTGCCTCCCCTTGCGTTGAGGGGAGGATTTCTTTAGTTCACTCACAAGTCTTTTGTATTCAATATTTTATGGTAAACTGTACCATGCTGTATTGTCCCAATTTTGTTTGGTGAACCTGCCTCTTACCAGGATCCCCTGTTGTACAAGAACACGTACTGCTCGACGGATTTGCACCCAGGTCAAAAATGGCAGATAGTGATGCAGTGTTTGTACACTGACACACACCCACCACTTTTCTTCTCTGTAGAAAATAGGGTCATTTTTCTTTATATTCAGCTGAATCGCTTCCACAATCCACGCATATACAATAGCAATGTTAAGGTCATATTGCACTGCTAAATTATAATCAAACGTAACCGTTCTAAAGTGATCTGTGATCATAAATCCTCAGCAGAAATGTTAAGCATGTTGGTAGGGTCTTTAAAGAATTTAAGAGCTGAAATGGCTCCTTCTGTTACTTCTTCTATTTTAAACGCCAAAATGCGTGTGGGTTGCTGCGACCCTTGCAAAATACGCACAAAATAAGACCTTTTAACATCTAACCTCTTGCAAAATTCAGTTAGCGTCATCTTATTTTTCATTAACCATTCATCTATTTTCATATTGTACTCCTATAGCTGGAAAAAAAAGGATATCACTCTGCGTAAAATTTCTCAACACGAAAAAAATTCAGTTGCGTAAATTTTTTACGCATGAGATACTATTTGCCGTTATACATAACAAAATAGTATTAGTAGCCATTAGGAGAACATTATGTACGCCAATTTAGATGCTTATGAAAATGCAGAACCAGCAAGTATCGTTGAGTTTAACGACAAGCAGCAAAAGCTGTATGACGAAGGATACATGGAAGGTTACGAGCAGGCATTGATAGATTACAAAAAAGGAGAAGAAATGGAAAAGTCTAAGAAAGAAGAGAAAGTTGTGATCAAGAACATCTACCAACGCATCAACCAGGTGATGATGGAAGTAGAATCTGTTCAGAAGGAAGATAAGAAAGTCAACGGGCAGTACACATTTGTAAGCCATGACGCAGTAGCTCGTGCTTTGCATAAGCCTATGGTAAATGCTGGCATCGTGATGATTCCAACTACCAAGTCTATGGTACAAAATGGCAACCGTACTGAGATTACTATGGAAATCTCGTTCATCAACATCGACGACCCAACAGATAAGGTTGTGGTGGAATACACAGGCTACGGCATAGATCCACAGGACAAGGGCATTGGCAAAGCTATCTCGTATGCTGTTAAGTATGCACTACTCAAAGTATTCTGCTTAGAGACTAATGATGATGTAGAGCGTGACTCTATCGAGCATAAGCCTGCTAAGCTTACAGAATCACAAGTAGATTTGATTACTAAGCTTGGGGAGAAGAATCCTGAAATGCTGCACAAGATTATGGCTCATTACAAGAAACAAGGTGTGTTGAAGATTTCCGAAATTCCTGCAGAGCAGTATGCTCGTATCGTGACAGCATTAACCCCATCAACAGAACTTGTTTCGGTATAACATATGAAAATAGTATCACTTGAGCAGAATACACCTGAATGGAATGCATTTAGGAATGAAAAGATCGGGGCTAGCGATGCTCCGATCATCATGGGTGTATCTCCCTACCAGACTCCCTATGATTTGTTTGCTACAAAGTGTTTAAATAGGCCTAACAAGGTCAATGGTGCTATGTTATATGGAAGAAAGAATGAAGAGCCAGCACGTCAGCTGTTTGAAATGCTGAGTGGCTATTCTGTGTTTCCTATGGTTGGCGTCAGTGATAAGCATATATGGCAGATGGCAAGCTTTGATGGCATGACTATGGATTATAGTGTTCTTGTAGAGATCAAGTGTGCGAATGAGAAAGACCATGCGATAGCAAAAGAAAATCGCGTGCCGGACAAATATTATCCCCAGCTGCAACACCAGTTGGCAGTATCGGGACTTGATGAGATGTTTTATTTTTCCTACAGGAAAGAAGAAGGTGTCATCGTTAAAGTAAAAAAAGATCTGAATTATATAGAGAAATTGATAGAGAGGGAGGAAGCATTCTATATAGAGTGCATCGTTATGGGTATACCTCCTGAAGAGGTGGTGTGCTGCAGCTGTTAAAGGAGCACTATGGATCAAGCAGAGCACGACAAACTGTACTTTGACATCCTTTCCCAGCATTCTCTATCTGAGCTAGCTGAAAGAAATGAGAGTAGATTTTTTTTTGATAGGTTAGGAAAAGAGATTCCTTATGGGCATTGGAAGTGTCTAAAGCGACACAAAGAATATTATTTAGTTGATGAGGTAGAAATTGAGGATTATGTCATCTCCGCAATGTGGATTGGTGAAGATCCAGGTATAAATATACCAGCTAATATTTATGCTGTAATCATATTAAATATATTTTCAAAAATCAAATTAAAGATTCTATGTCCCGACGAAGAATCTTCTAGAAGATTTCTTGAAAATATGGTATTCTTTGTGGATCAAAATTGTATGGAAGAATATATAGACTTTAGGTTGTTTTATGGATGATAAAGCGTACAGATTAAATATGTTAGAGCCGGCAGAATTTGACGAGCTAAACGCAAAGTCAAAAGAGATGAGTGAAAAATTAAGTGAGCTCACCCCTTCTAACACTTTGATAGCTGAAACTGTATTTATTACTGTGGTATTACCAAAGCTAATAGATAAGTGCTATGAAGAATTAGAAAGGATGAGTTTATTACTAGAAGAGATTCGCGATGATGTTAAACTTCGCAATCAGTCCACTCAAAAGTTACCATAACATATTTGCATGAATGTTTAATTTGAGAATAATCCCAGGTCATACGAGGGTCATCATCGGCTCGGCCTGGGGCTTTGCCTGTAATAAAATGTTCAGCTACCGCGTCACGGATATATTTGAGTGCTCCGCGTAAGTTATCATCATCCAGCTTACGAGGGCTGTATCTAGTAAGAGTAATCTTTACCGGTAGCTTTTGTGGTATATGTTCTTCCAACAAACCGATACGAGTTTGGAACTTTTGTGATTTATGTCTCTTGTGAGACACTGTCCAATGTTCTCTTTTGTTGCTCTCAGAAACAGTAGCAATGGGAAGTTTTACTTTTTTTATCATAACATTTCCTCCAAATTTTTCTTTTCTATATAAGGAGTTTTATTAAAAAAGGAGAAAAATATGTCGAACATGATCAAAATTGGCGGTCTTTGGAAAGCAAAGGACGCATCGAGCAAAACAGTTCTTAGCGGCAAAATAGGCGAAATGGAAAGCAACATAGTGTTGAAGCCAGGCATGAAGCTGCTTGTATTTGCCAATACATATAAGCAACAAGGTGACAACAAGCCTGACTATCAAATTTATGTAGCAGAAGCAGAAAGTGCTCCTCAGAAAGTTGTGCCTATTCAAAAAGATGATGACGAGTATGTTCCGTTTTGATATCTTTTTTGGCGCTATTTCTGTAGTAGCGGAGCAGAGATAGTTGGGCTGACGGTAGGTGATGCATCATCCGTTTCATCTACTACATCTGACGCAGTCCCTTGTGTGTGCACCAGTGTTATGGTGTAATTGCAAGAAGTTGCCGCAAAGAGCAAAATGAGGAATAGGTACTTACCCATGTCTGTTCCTTTTTTGCTTGATCCTATAAAAAACCGTTGAAAATACAAAGGATTTTCTATGCGTTATATTTTGGCACTCTTGTTTTCTGTTCTTTTCATCAATGTTTCCGCAGTTGAAGTGCAGGGGAACTATTTGGAAATATATGGAAATCATGT
>JAJFUY010000185.1 GCA_021372185.1 Chlamydiales bacterium
ATTTAAAAGACGTTATCATTATGAGGGCAATGACGGCATTAGACTTTGCTCCTCAGGAGTTAATCGCGCCTGAAACCTTTGTGATTTTAAAAGATTTAGAGGCGTACAGCGAGCCAGAAGACGATGCTGTAGAAGAAATCGATATAAGATCAAAATTGCAAAATTTTCTGAACACTTCTAAACACGATGTAGACTTATCCGAGATTGATTTTAACGGATCACGAGAAGAAATCCTTGATCATTTTGCTGAGCTATTAGCTGACGCAGATGCGCGACAAGAAAGTAAGCAACAAGAAAGCCCTAAAAAATCCAAAAAACAGCTCATAAAAGAGCAAAAAGAAGAAGAGCTTGCAAGCCTACAAAAACAAGGCCTATCTTCTGTCTATAAGCAACTGGCTAAAACGCTGCACCCAGACTTAGAGCAAAATCAAGAAGTAAAAGCCGAAAAAGAAGTGCTCATGAAAAAGCTGACAAGTGCCTATAAAAATAATGACCTTCATTCAATACTCACACTTGAAATAGAGTGGATGGAAAAATCAGGCAATGCTGAGACCAAAACCTCAAGTGATGAACAGTTAAAAGTGTATAACTCAATCCTCAAAGACCAAGTAGCAGACTTAGAGCGTACATTGCATGAATTACGTTATGACCCCAAATATGCACCCATTGCCCAATACTGCCAAGACCCTTACATGCCGCCAAAAAATGTAATGGCGCTCTCCTTAAAAAAACTAAAAAGCGAAACCAAATTCAACACCGAAACCGTAAACGCCCTCCTAAGCGCCCAAGCAGAACACGTCCTAAACGCCATCCTCGACTCCTACGCCACATTCTATTAACATCCTCAGTTGATAGTCTGTAAAAAAGGCCTACGCAAGGAGATGCGTTAAAAAAGCGCAGCTGTCTGGAGTGACTCGCTTCAGCGAGTTTTTTTTAGGTCGATTCATCGACCGCCAGTAACTAAACGCATTAGGGTTTAAAGTATATTACTCCAGCCGATGAATCGGCCTCACCAACAAAAAGAACATTTTCGTCATCCGTTAATTTTTTCACTGACTCTATAGGGAGAGCCTCCGGCTGACAAATTTGTTTATTTTGTTGGGGTTTGGAGGTATACTTGAGCTATGATTTTGGAGGGATGGAATGTATAAATTGCTTTGTTTGATGATGGTTGTGGCGTCTTCGCTTTTTGCTGCGGTGGACATGTATGAGCATGAGGGCTTAGAAACCATGCTTGTGCAGATGATCAACGATGAAAGAGCAAAAGAAGGGCTTGAGCCTCTTTATATTTGGGAGCCACTTGTGCAGGTAGCGCGCGTGCATAGCCGCAATATGGCCGATGGCCTTATAGAACTTGGCCATGATGGCTTTCAGGATCGGTTTGAAGAGTTACAAGATTATGCCTACGTGTCAGATTTTGCCGAGAATGTGGCCTATTCTTATAACGTTAAAGATCATCTAAAATCTGCTGTTCGTGGCTGGATGCATAGCCCTGGACATAAGAAAAATATTCTTGGGGAGTATCAGGATACAGCAATTGGTATTGCGTTTGATGCTAAGGGCAAATTTTATGTCACACAGCTATTTGCCAATCATGAAGAGTAAATGCCGTTTACTACATTAAAAGCGCTTGTTATTGGGTCTAGGTATTTTTTGGAGGCACTTGAGCGTATTTCAAACCACGAGCATGTAAGAGTTGAGATAATACCATAGTAAGACAAGTCTTTTGGGCTTAAAGAGTACTCTGGTAGCAAATAGATGCTTAAGGCATTGGCAGCAACTGATGCAATGCGCGCAATTTTTGGTGGATTGGGTTTACAGTCAATATAGCCGGCCAGGAGCCTTGAGCTAGTAAAAATAACACGCGCGGCAGTTTGCTGAGAGGGTAATACCGCTAAAAATAGTGCCGATTCTACGCCGTCAAAAACATTTGAATATTTCCAAGCTGTTTTTGCTGCATAGGAGATCGCTTGAATCATAGACTATCTATGATGTAGTAGCATAGAATAGAGAGGGTGGCACCAGCTGGAATTGTCACAATCCAGGCAAGGATAATATCGCGTATCATACGGAGGTTAATGGCGCCTAAGCCTCCAGCTAAGCCAACACCAAGAACTGAGCCTACAAGAGTGTGTGTAGTTGAAATAGGAAAGCCTAGCCTTGATGCTAAT
>JAJFUY010000101.1 GCA_021372185.1 Chlamydiales bacterium
GACTTTACAAAAGTTACAAAATTATGCAAGGGGTCAGACACGTCAATCAGTGAATGTTTGTGATCACAGGATTGACTAATTGACATGTATGACCCAGTTTCACTTGCCAATCGACTCACTGATTCGATTTTGAGCCGATTGAGCCGATTTATAAAGAGGTATTATCTTAGCCGCATTATTTCTGGGCGAGGGACCATATCTGTTACCTCTCTTACACGCTTCAGCGAGCGGCTTACTTCTACAAAAGGGGCTCGATAGTCCTGATGGTGTGCAATAATCTTTCCATCTAATGTGATATCACTTGATTGAGCGTTGCCATGTGCTTTTAGCAGGGCGCAGTTGTATCTAATGGTTTCGATCAAATCTCTATTCTGATCTGAAGATTCTAGAGAGTGATTTTTAAAATAGCTCATTCGATCAGTGTACTCTGAGGGCGAATAGCAGCGCGCAAGGTCTAATTTATGCGCCATTGAGAGAATTCTAAAATAAAAGTTTCGCGCTTCTCGTTCTGATTGATCTGCTACCATATTGATTTTAGACTCATAATCAGGATGTCCCATATATAAAATGACATCACTGATACGCTCTATCATCGCTTGATCGTTATCAAGAGGCTTTTCTTTAGTCACAAATTGCATGAAGTTATCTGTCGAGGCTTGGCGGTAGCGCTTGTATCGTACAGGATCTTCAAGTGCGCTTGTTTCATTCTCTCTACCACTTACACAAAATGCAGCTGAAATTCGCAGCCATTCTACTTGAGTATTATTTAAAAATTGGCAAAATTCTCTAAAACGCTCTTCTTTGGCATGATGAGCAAAGTAATTTACTACATAATCAATATTGAGCTTCATCCTATAGGTATGGGCTAATCCATGATTAGGTCTATGAATAGTCTCGCTGCCTGTCGTATAGGCATTTTTGCCCTCTTTATAGGCATGCTGTAAATGATTTTCCCAAGAAGCTTCAAGTGCAAGATCTGACCAATACATGTCAGCAGGTTCAAGATCCGGGCTACAAACAATTTTAGAAACATATTCATTTGCTTTGGATTCTCTTGTCATCACTTGAGTGCCTTGAGAAAAGAGTATTTCACCCTCGGATGTATTGATAACGTATCCTGTTCCTTCAATTTTGGTAAACGTAGTCTTACTGCGGCTAATCCAGTGTGTACCGTCTGGTAAATGACTCGTACTTGTAAGTGCCGGGAAGGTCCAGGGATTCGCTTTACGCCGTGCTACATCCTCTTGTGTAAGCGCTTCTTTTCTTACTAACGTTCCAGTATGTAAATGAGGAGCATATACTTCTACCCACTCTTTTTGGCTAACCGCTTTTTTTACGAGTGGATCATCTTGCTGGGTAGCAGCATAGAGTTTTAACCACTCATCTTGGGCAACTATTTTTCTCTGGATGGGACATAAGATATTCTCATCAAGTTTAGCAGCATAGCATTCTACCCAATCATCCTTGGCATAAGAAGATGGTTTTTTTTCATCTACTAAATGGGGAAATTTATTTACCGCATCATGTAACAAACAGCCTAGTAAAAAGTTGGCAGCAACCTGTTCACTCTCATGATTTGTCAGTTTGCTTGCCGTAGTATCAGGTTTTTCTCCACGAAACAGCGAGTTAATATTTTTATAGTAATCTTGAATGTAGATTCTGACTGCGACCCGTTGGGCCGGTGGAAGTAACTTCACGATGGGGTTTTGGCTCCCTTCTTTCCAAGCGTCTTTGATAACTATATTTTTTAATAAGTCAGCTATCTTAACAATCAACTCATCACTTAAGGTTAGATGACTTAAATTGGCATTTTTAATAAGCAGACTTACGTTATAGGTGGTGCCATCAGCAAAAATAACAAAATAGCATTCATTTTCATACCCCCACCTTGACTTATCAAAAACATTTTTATCGCTAAGTTTTTCAAGTAACTGCTCAAGCCTTTTGGTAGCTTCGTTTTTGTTTAAAGGACCAAAACTCAGTGTTTCAAGAGGAGAGGTATGGGTATCGATTAAGGCATCAAATACTGCTGGATCCGCCTTTTCATGTGCCGCTGTAAAACAGCAAAGCATTTCAACTAAATGGAGGATACTAAATGAATCCACTTTTTCATGATTGAGTTTTGCCACTACTTTTCTGTAAACATTTGCGTATACTGAAGGACTAAATTGAACCGCCGTTAACTTACGCATCACTTGTAGCATCAATTCAAGATGCTCAAATAGCGTTTTTTCAGTAAAGCACTCCGGAAAAACTATCTCATTGTCTGCAAGTAAAAACAGCACTGCGGTAAATTTTTTAGCATCAAGCAGTTTGTCCGCAAGTTTACTACAAAGATCATTAGATATACCTAATTTTAAAAGCATTACAAAACATCTTGCTATATCGGGATCGGAATGGCCTTTAGATAAAAATAAATCAAAAAGTGCTACATGGTTTTGATAGCTAAAACCACGTTCTTCAAAGATAATAAATGCTTTTGCCTGCCCTTCTACAAAAAATGCGCGCTTTTCAACAATAGCCCGATACAGTTCAATATGATTTTGGTATGTCAAACCCGCTTTAGTTAAGCCAACAAACTCATATAACAAACCTGGTACTTCACTTACGGCTTTGTAGATATCTGCATGATCACTATATAAAAGGCCTATATCTTTAAGAGACACAAAGGCTCTTGCCGCTGCAGCAGCACGATGTAAGGCATTTTTTAGTATAAGTTCATTGAGAAGAGCTTGTTCGTCCTTAGAAAATCCCGCCGCTTTAAGAACTAACGCCGCTCTTTCTAATCCAGTGTCATCTGATGCTGAAGGAGCTGAAGAGGGAGTATAAATATAACTTTTATCAATATAGCTTACAAATCCATAATTATTTATATAATAATTCAGATTATGATTTATTTTGTAATCATTGTGATTATTTATTAAATTCAAATAAGATAATACATTTCCTGCTGGAGCAATAACATTATAATTAACTGAACTCATCAATAATCCCATCTTTTAAATTGAAAAATACAATAAACACCGATAAAAGAATCCTGGTCTATTTTTTAAAAGCTTTCGTCATATTTTCAAGCTTTACATAATCGACTGTAGTAATTTTATTAAAATCTTCTGCAGTAAATCCTTTTTTCATGCATTGATCAATTGTTTTACCTTCAATAGCGTTATTAACTTTTGTCATAATTTTACTTGCGGTAATGCTATACTTTTCTTTTTCTCCCAATGTAAGAGCTTTTTTAATCCAGTCAAACTCTATATCAAATCTTGTTGTCTGAAGTAGAGCAGTGAGAATACGTTCTAAAAACTCCGCTTCCTTCTGTGAAGTATATGCTTCTTCAGCAATTGTATCTTTTGGATTTTTTACAAAAGATTCATAAGCCTTTAAAAGCTTAATAATTTGTAACTGCTTATAGGGATGTTTCGTTGTGGCCTGCTGAACAATTTTGAGATACAGATTCAGGTTTTTTTGCGTAGGATGACGAACCTTCCCATTAAAAAATTGAATATTTTGGGTATTCTGTTCAGTATTTTCAGTTGCGGGCCGAGATAACAAATCTGTCAACATTGTAATTTGCTTTTGCTGAAGATTACGTGTTTTTAAGGCGATTTCAATAGTGACGCCCTTTTCCGGATCGGCTCTTAAAGTGCGCTTAACCAAACTTTTAAGCTCTTCAAGTTTTTTCTCCACTTCTGGCTTGTTTTTTGAATTAGCCCATTTTTCCATGATTCTGGAATATTCCATGTATAAATGCTTATTGACATATTAGTGCCTTTATATTAAATAAAAGAAATATTATATAGTATTATGTAATTTAAATCAATTTGTTTTTATATAACTAACTATGGGAACTTTGCGGCCGGTACTAAAAGCTTTTTCGGATATTCGCAAAGCAAAAGGGAGTTGGCGGCGCTTGTACTCATTTTGATGGATTTTTTTTAGTATATCTTGCACAAGAACGAGGGCAAAGCCGTGGGTTTTGGCTATTTCTTCGGCTAATTTGTTGTGAACGATGTGATCGTTTACAATGGTATCGAGGACTGGATATTCTGGTAAGGTGTCGCTATCTTTTTGGTTATGTTTTAGCTCTGCTGTTGGGGCTTTTGCAAACACTTGCTCTGGGATCATACTTTTTACGTACTGAGCTACACTGTAGACTTGATGTTTTAGTAGATCGCCAAGTACTCCAATGGCTCCTACAGAATCGCCATAAAGTGTTGTGTAGCCCATAGCAATCTCTGATTTATTGCCTGTGTTGAGTACCATGTAGTCATGTTTATTGGCCGTTGCCATAAGCATTGTGCCACGAATTCGCGACTGGAGGTTTTCTTCTGTCACACCAAAATCAGGGCCCAGATTTAAGCTTTCTAACAGCACTGATAAGGTTGGTTCTATTGAATATTCTTGAATGTCGATTTCAAGGTTACTGGCTACTTTGTAAGCATCTTCTTTACTTTGGCTACTTGTAAAGCGTGAGGGCATAAAAAGGCCGTGGACATGTTTGGGGCCTAAGGCATGTGTCGCGATTGCTGCTACTACACTTGAATCTATGCCGCCCGATAGACCAATCAGGGCATCTGTTTTTTTCTGTTTATAAAAATAATCCCTTACACCCATGCTGAGAGCTAAAAAGAGCTCTTCTCCTACTTCAAAAGCTGGAGCCACTACTAGCGAGCTTTTTTTAAAATCATAAACAATTCCATCTGGGGCAAAGCTTTTGGCTTGCGCTACAAGGGCATTGCCACTTACTACAAAGCTTGAACCATCAAAGAGCAGGCCATCTGTTGCTCCCACCTGATTTACCAACACGACGGGGCAATTTAGCCTTGTAGATACAGCTATAGCCGCCTTTTGGCGCTCTTGTATTTTGCCAAGGCTGTAAGGTGATGCTGATAGATTGAACAAGAAATCAACCTTGTTTTTTTCGAAATACTCTATTGGGTCTTTACTGTAACGATCTGTACACCAGATATCTTCACATACTGTTATGCCAACTTTTTTGCCGTTTATTTCCCAAACGTTTTGACTCGTGGCTGGCTCAAAGTAGCGCCATTCATCAAACACATCATAAGTAGGTAATAGGCTTTTGTCTTGATATCCCAAGATTTTTCCATCATGCATGATGCAGACTGAATTATAGAGCGGTTTTCCGCGCCCTTCATGCGTACGGATGCATCCTACCAAGGCTGTAATACCGTGGGTATAACTGACAAGTTGCAAAAGAGCCTCATGACACCTTGCAGGCAATGTGTTATCTAATAAAAGATCATCCGGACTATAGCCACAGAGCACAAGTTCCGAAAATACCACCACATCAACACTTGCTTTTTTTGCCTCTTGAATAGCCTGGCAAATTAAGTTGGTGTTATAGGCAATATCCCCTACAATTGGATTGCATTGTGCTAAGAAGATCCTCATAGTCTGTCGCCCCACTCTGCTTTTTTCACTTGAGGGTAGCGGTCCTTCATTTTTTTAGAAACTACTGTTAGCTGTACTGTTCCATCTGGCATACACAGTTTTAGGTGGGCATGGCCGGAGCGCTTTACTGGAGGTATAAGGATGCGCTCATAGTCACGATCGCGGTCAATATTTTTGCTGGCAATTACGTAGCAAAACTTTTCATCTTCGTAGCCAAGCTCTCCCCCTTTTAGCTGGCGGTGCAGGCGACTTCTTGCAAGCCGTACAGAAAAATGGCACCAGTCAGGCTCTTGGAGTGGGCAGGGCTTGTTATGCGGGCATGGCGCTAAAATGGTGTAGCCATTCTCTATGAGCATCGACCTTGCCTTCATAAGCGTGTTATAGCCATGAGGAGTGCCCGTATCTACAAGCATAATGGTTGAAGTATTTACGTTCATCATCTTGGTAACCATGTCAGCCTGATCTTCTGCACTTAGCTCTGAGAGCATATAGGATGATGTAACTAGATCATATGTTCCTTTATCTGGTGGGCTATACTGCCAGGCACATTTTGCTAAATTATCCATCATAAATTTTTTGGCATATCCAATAAACGCGTCGTCATGCTCTACAAGGGTAAATACTTCAGGGCTTTGGTAGTGCTCTAAAAGCGCCAACATACACGTTGCAGGGCCAGATCCAATATCAAGCACGCGTGTAGGCACAAAATGAGGAGCAACCTCTTGCAGACGCTTAAATACTTCGCAGCAAGCAGCAAACGTTGCCGGCATACGGCAGGCAAGATACGCTAAATTTTCTTGAGGATTCTGCAGAGTTTTATCTTGCTCAGTGCGATAGCGACGAGAGAGATTTGCATAATGACTTTTTAGACTTACATCGCGCGTAAGCTCTTCGATCTGTAAAAAAATATTACTCATGAAAAGATATTGACTTCGAAGGGGTTGTATCGGATAATTTCTCTTTCTTAAACACTCAAAAACTATACATTATTTTATGACTAAAGGCCAACTCCAAATACACAGCCAAAACATTTTGCCAATCATCAAAAAATGGCTCTACTCTGAAAAAGATATTTTTGTGCGCGAGCTGGTATCAAACGCCTGTGACGCTATTGTAAAGCGCTCTATTGCCGACCATAACAAAGCCGACACCAACCGCATAGACATCCGCTGTGATAAAGAAGCAAAGACACTCACCTTTTCAGATACCGGCATAGGCCTTACGGCAGAAGAAGCCGAAAAGTATCTGGCACAGATTGCATTTTCTGGCGCCGAAGAATTTGTAAAAGCCTACCAGACAAACGATGCCTTTATTGGCCACTTTGGCTTAGGGTTTTATTCGGCTTACATGGTAGCAGATTCAGTAGAGGTAAGAAGCTTATCTTATAAAGAAGGATCTTCTGCCATACTCTGGAGCTGTGATGGCTCATCTGAGTATGAAATTACTGACACCACGCGTGATCATGTCGGCACTGACGTTATCTTACATATTGGTAGTGAACACGAAGAGTATCTTGATTCAAAGCACCTCATGGACATCGTGCGCCGCTTTTGCCTCTTTTTACCCTACCCTATTTATGTAAACGACGAGCTTGTAAATAGTAAAGAGCCTCTCTGGTTAAAAGCCCCCTCAGCATGCACAGAAAAAGAATATATCGACTTTTACCAAGACCTCTATCCTTTTGAAGAAGCGCCTCTTTTTTGGATTCACCTCAATGTTGACTATCCTTTTCACGTAAAAGGCATTTTATACTTCCCACACATCCACAAAGACTTTGACTTCAACAAAAACCACATCAAACTCTATTCCAATAGAGTATTTGTATCAGATGACTGTAAAGACATTCTGCCTGAATACCTTACCATCCTAAAAGGTGTTATCGATAGCCCCGACATTCCGTTAAATGTCTCTCGTAGCCACCTACAAGTTGATAAGACAGTACGCGCCTTAAGCAGCCATATTGCCAAAAAGGTTGTAGACGCCCTCCATACCCTCTACAAAACAGATATCGAGCGCTTTTACCGCGTGTGGCAAGACTGTGAGTTCATCGTAAAACTAGGGCTACTTAACGACGATAAGTTTGCCGCAAAAGCCAAAGAATTTTTGGTGTGGAAAACAACTAAAGGCGGGCACGTTACGCCCGATACAACATCAACGTATTACTACATCACAGAAGAGCAGATGGGCTCGCCCCTTATTGACCTCTATGAGCAAAAAGGTATCGACATACTCATTGCCAAAATGCCTCTAGATGCCGCTGTCATGTCATACTTAGAGCGTGGTAACTCTGTTAAATTTAAGAGAATTGATGCAAGTATTCAAGATGATCTCATAGATGCATCAAAAGAAAAGACGGTGCTTGATGAGCATGGCAAAACAGAAGCTGGACGCATTGCAGACTTTGTACGTAAAAGCATATCGCTAGAAAATATCGAAGTAGAAGCAAAAAGCTTAGGAAGTCCAGAGACTCCAGGGTTTATTGTGCTCTCAGAAGAAGAGCGCCGCTTAAGAGACTATATGGCGCGCGTATCAAAAGATAAAATGCCAAACATGCCCATTAAAAAGACATTTGTGGTGAACACCAACAGCCCCCTCATTACATCGATGTATAAGATGCACTCGACCGCTCCTGAGCTTGCCTCTATGATGATACGAGAGGTGTATGACCTAGCGGCCCTTGGACAAAAAGAGTTATCTGGCGATGAAATACGTGAATTTCTTATACGGAACACAAAGCTACTAGAAAAAGTAGCTGAGTTTGCTAACCAATCTTAAGAGTCTCCAGAATGTTTTATACAACGCTTGTTGCTTTCATCTGCTGCTTTACCTCACTACAAGCAGCAGATGCCTTATACCTCACGTGGCAAAATGATCCCACCACCACTATGACAATACAGTGGCTGACAGATCCTAAAAGCGTAAGCGATGAGCTAGAAGTAAGAAAATCAAGCGACAATCAGACTTGGCAAAAAGTTACAGGCACTCATAAGGCTCTGCCCTATGATGCCCCCTATATTGTGCACACAGTTGAAGTAACTGGCCTCACGCCTGATTGTCAATACACGTTTCATCTGCCAGAAGATAAAGAAGAGCATCTTTTTAAAACCATGCCAAGTGATTTAAGTAAACCCATTCAGTTTGTAACTGGAGGCGATGCGTGTCATGATTCAGGCACCCTCTTTGAAGAGATGGCTATAAAGGTTGCCTCAACTGGCCCCCGCTTTGTACTTCTAGGCGGAGACATAGCCTACAGCGTATCTGATAAACGACGTGCCTATGACAAACTCGATCGCTGGATGTCTTTTTTAAAAACATGGACTAAGACTATGAAAGCCCCTGATGGCTGTATCATTCCCCTTGTTCCAGCTATCGGCAACCACGAAGTAATGGGCTACTATGGCCAAACACCAGACCAGGCAAAATTTTTCTACACACTCTTTGCCACACCAGGAGTAGAAGGGCGAAAGCTTTTGTGTTTTGGCAAGTACATGGCCATCTGCATCTTAGATTCAAACCACACCCACCCCATTGGCGGAGAGCAGACAGCATGGCTCAAAGAGGCTTTACGTAAAAGTTATGCGTATACCCACCGCTTTGCAGTCTACCACGTTCCTGCATACCCTTCAGTGCGCTACTACGGCATGCGCGAAAGCGCGTCAATCAGACGAAATTGGGTACCGCTCTTTGAGCGCTACCGCACAAATGCCGTCTTCGAAAATCACGAACACGCCTACAAACGCACCCATCCTCTCATTGATGGAAGCGAACACCCTGATGGCGTAGTCTACTTTGGCGACGGCTCCTGGGGCGTAAAACCCCGCATCCCAAAAAGCACCTTCAGAACCACTTACCTGGCCAAATCCGCCTGCACCCGCCAGTTCCTCCAAATAGAACTGACCAACACCACAAGAACCTTCAAGGCCATCACCCCCACAGGCGAAGTAATAGACACCTACAGCCAAAAAGTAGAGCCGTTATAGAAAGAAAAACAAAGATCAAGATTAAGAGGGGAGCCTGCCTTCTGCCGCTTAGTATGATTATAATTAAAAATAACAAGATCCGCTTCGCTTGCAGGATCGGGCAGGATCAAATACAAAACGAAACAAAAAAACACTATCTGTTTTATCCTGCCGCCACAGGCGATCCTGCAAGCGAAGCGGATCCTGTTATTTTTTCTTAATTTTTGGTCGAGATTGTTACCAACAAGAGCTATTCTTAAATTTGAGGTATTCCCTGTTTCATGGCGGCCCATGTTTCTTGGGAGACATTGTGAGGCCAGTTTTGCCAGGATTTTCTGTATTCGAGGGTGTCAGCTTCTTCTACCCAATGTAGGCATCCGCCGCTGCATGCTACACGGTCAGGAAAGCGAATACCGTTTAGGTGATCTACTTCGTGCTGGAAGATGCGCGCGGTAAAGCCCGTAAGCTCTCCGGATATTGGGTTGCCCATTCTATCATAGGCTGTGTAGGTGATGGCGTATGATCGAGGAAGTCTTCCTCTTACGCGAGAATCAACAGAGTAGCAGCCTTCGCGGCCATCTTCTTGCTCTTCTGATTTATAGGTAATAACAGGGTTAATAAATACTTGGAGCTGGCCTAAATCGCGGTTATGATTTGCGCCCACATCTACCAGTATAATTTGTTTATATATGCCAATCTGGCAGGCTGCAAGGCCAACCATCACGCTTGAATTTGGGTCATCGCGCTCGCCCATTGCCACTTTAAACATATGCTCAATTATGTCTTGGGTGGCATCTGTACAGATTTCATCAAGAGGAACTGGGTCAACAGGAGCACTTAAACGCGGATTTGAGGGTTCGACAAATATATCCATAGCATCAAGTCCTCCAAAAAAACAAAGAAGCAGGATAAGAAACCCCATCCTGCTTGTGTTACACTTATGCATCACCAGAACCTGGCTGTACTTCGCTGATAGCCGCTTTTAAAAACTCCATCTCTGAGTCTGCAGAGCGGATAACTACAGTATCTTCTTTGATTTTTGTGATAACGCCAACCATGCCCATGCAGATCACGCGATCACCTTTTTTCATTGAATTACGTACATTGTCAAGAGCTTTACGGCGTTTTTGCTCTGGGCGCCAGAGGATAAAATAAAAGAAGCCAAGTGCAATAGCCACCATCACAAGTGTTTGTGTAATGCCTTGATCAGGAGATGCTACAGGCTGAGCTGCTTGATCAGCAGATAGGCTTGAAGCTACAAAGATGCTCAAAAGGGAAAGTGCCTTTTTCATAGAATAATTCCTTTAAATAATGCTCCGAGGCAGTATCACACATTTTATGATAAATTGCTAGTTTCCCTCGAAAGTATGACAACATTTTCTACGTGAATTGTCTGCGGGAACTGGTCTATTGGCTGAATGGCTGTGACCTGGTATCCTGCTGTTATGAGCTCCTGGAGGTCAATTTTTTGCGTTTTTGGGTTGCAGGATACGTATACAATCGTCTTTGGATTCAAGCTTACAATATTACTTATAGCAGACGGGCCAAGACCGGTTCTTGGCGGGTCAACAATCACAACATCGGCTTTTGGTAAGCTTTGATCAAGAAGCGCCTTTGCAACATCTGATTTGATAATTCTGTAATTGGTAAGTTTTAGCCGGTCGCTATTTACTTTGGCGTCATACGCACTATCGGCAGATATTTCAATTGAGATTACTTCTTTTACCAAATGAGCCGCGCACATGCCAAACACGCCAATACCTGCATAGAGGTCGTACAGCACCATGTCAGGTCGTAATCCAGCAAGTTCTAATGCACGCTCATAAATGCGGCTTGCCTGTTTTGAATTGGGCTGAAAGAACGAGCTTGGGCTTAAGCGAAATTCTAATTCATGAGATCCAACCTTTACACGCTCTCTAAAACCATCAGGCCCAAAGAGCATCATCTCAAAGAACTGCGTCTCTTGGCCTCTGTTGCATTGTTGGATGCGCAGGATACATGATAGGGTTGCGCCCTCTTTTGGCGTGGCATGGGCCTTGCAAACCTGCACGAAACTATCAAGATGAGCCTGCTTCATGGGATAGTCTGGATTTCCGGACACAGTTAAAATAATAACCCTATCGCCTGTGGTTTGAGCCTCACGCATGGTCAGGTTTCGTAAATGACCGCTGCTTTTTGGGGGATAGTAGGCATCAAGTGAACTTTGGTGCCACCATTCACGACACGCATTTACAGTTTGACTTACCCAAGGATTTACCAAAAAACACTCTTCTAAGTTAAACACACGTCCGCGAGACGCGCGCATCATCAGGCCTAAAAATTTTTGGCCTTTTAAATCTTGAGAAAATGAAAATTCCATCTTGTTGCGATAGCAATACGATGTGGGACATCCAATAATTGGATAAAAAATTGTATCAGGGGTGACGACATCGCTAAAAAGGTCTCTCAGCGTGTTTTCTTTAATTTCTACTTGCTCATCATAGGGCAGGTGCTGCCATGTACAGCCGCCACAAGTACCAAAATGCTTACATGTTGGAGCAATACGAAGTGGTGAAGGTTCAGTAATTTCTACAACCTTACCTAAAAGACCTTTAATTTTTTTGCTTTTGCAGTGGAAGAGATCGCAAACAGCTTTTTCACCAGGAAGTGTATTTGCGATAGTAACTTGTCTTACAAGGCCATCAGGGCCGCTCCAGGCAGCTTTACCCAACCCTTCGGCATTGAGCGATGTAATTTCTAACGGGATACTTTGTAAATTCATACAATAGACCTCTTGCGTAATTGGGGCTCAGCGAATTTTTGAGTGATTTTGCTAAGATTTTTATTTTCCCATAAACCTACATACTCTTACGAGTAGGGGGTTTATGGGAAAACAAAAAGGTTAGTAAAAGCGCCAAAAAGTTGCCAGCCCTAATTACGCAAGAGGTCTATCTATTAAAGGGGAAAAATTTTCCCCTTTATTGTACCTAAAAGGAACAAAAGACTTAAGCTTTCTTCACGGGAATTTTCGCCGTTGGACGCTTCATCATCATTGGTTTCTTTGCAGGAGCTTTAGCTTTTGCTTGTGGCTTAGCAGCAGTTTTTGCTTTCGCTTGTGGCTTAGCAGCTGTTTTAGCTTTTGCTTTTGCTGGAGCTTTTTTGCTTGATTGCTTTTTAGAACCGCCGCTCTTTTCTGATGAAATAGATTCTTTGCGGTAATTTTTAGCAATTTTCTCGAGCCTAATTGTGCCCGTACGAACTCTTTGAGCAGCGGCTTTATTACCACCAACTGACTTTTCGAGATCAACCGAAATGCCAGATAGCAATTCACGCATACGCTTTACAGTATCATTAAGTCCCATAATTTCCTCCGTTTAAACGTTATGGATAGTAATTGTACTTACCCAACCTGCACTATATTGTGCAAGACATTTCTACTTTTTTGTGATTTTTTTTTGCAAAATAGTTGATGCAATAGCTTTACAAAAGTGGCTCGTTACGATATTGTAATGGCATATTTTGGTGCTTTTTATGCCTCGTTTTTATTTTTTTTCAACGGTTGCACTTTTGTTTGGGTTGCAGGGCCATATGATTATGGCTGAAAGCCCAAATTTAAGCTCTTTGCCGCGCCACTCTTCATCAAAAGCTCTAACCCTCGCAAGAAGTGCCGAAGTTGAACTTAACCGCCCTAAAAACCAAGGTCTTCAAACAGCAATTACCACTTTAGAAGAGCTTACGGACGACCAATCCTTTCGTCGCCTGCAAAATGATGAGCGCATAATCGTTTATAATATGCTCATAGACGCCTACCTGAGGGCAGATATGGGAAAAGAGGCCGAAAACTTAAGCGCCCAACTTTTAAAAGATGAAGCCTTTAAACCCTACTGGATTGCCCTTAGAGTACGTCTTGGAAACTCACTACTTGCTCAAGAAAATTTATCAGCGCTCGCTAAAAACATCAAAGAGCTTTTGCGCTACCCCAAAAGAAGACTTTCATCTGATGATGCCGAAGCTATTACCACACTTTGGGCTAAAATTGAGCGTCACAGTGAAGCAAAAAGAAAAGCTGCAGATAGACTCTGGGGGCTAAAAGAATACGCAAAAGCCGCAAAACTCTATCAGTATTTATTTGACTCTAGTCATGAGCACAGCCTAAATAACACATTTTCAAAAGAAAACCACATTGCATTTATACGTGATGTATCCTATCGACTGGCCGCATGCTATTTTTTAGAAACGAACTATGAAAAAGCATTAACTACCCTTACAACATCTGATCCAAAAACAAGCGCAGGCTACATTCTCAAAGGGCTAACAGAAAAAAATTTAGGCCAATATAATGCCGCGTTCTGCTCTTTTCAAAAGGTTGTAAACCCAAGTGACAAAGTGTTGTGGGAAACCTGTTTTGCGGCCCTTAAGGCAGGCCTTAATCATGAAGCCAGAAAACTACTTGCAAAACTCCCGGATCTACCTGCAAGCACAGTATTAGAAGTCCTTGTAGAAATCTCAGATGGCCACTACGACCAAGCAAAACGTCTCATACAGCATCTAAATAAAGATAGTTCCTATCATTACTTGCAAGGGTATCTTGCCCTTCAACTTGGGGCAAAAGAAACAGCCTGCAAAGAGCTTGAACAGGCTATACTCATCCGCTCTCCTTACCAGACAGACGCTCTCTTGCAGCTAGGTAAAACGTATGTAACACTCGCTACTAGTAAAAATAATTTTTTAGACCGTGCGCACACCTGTTTTGAAACGCTCAGCAATAAATCCGGAGTCGATAAGATTGAGGGTATTTTAGGCATGGCATCAGTCTATGCAAGTCAAAAAGCACTTGATAAACTTGAAAAGTTAGAGGCATCACTAGAAAAGAATACTCTCACT
>JAJFUY010000102.1 GCA_021372185.1 Chlamydiales bacterium
ATCATGATGCAATGTTGCAAAAAATTGTGAAAGTCCGATCTTTGCGAGCGCGTTTTCAACTTCTCGAGCGTAAAAAAAATCAGCTGGCTTTTGCTTTAGAGAAGTAAGGTTCCAGCAAAGATGAGTTTTCCAAGTTGTATCCTCTTTATGACAAACTAAAGAAATCCTTCCTCGTTTGACATTCCCGCCCGTCGCATCAGGAAAAAGCCCCTTTTTAGGAAGAAGCACAACAGTATGTGCATTATCAGTAACGGTAACCTTCCACAAAATACCTGACTCTTTTTTAGAAACAGATTGATTTCCTGTCTGCTGCGATAGAAGGCTTGATGCCACACAAGCTACAGCTTTGGCTTCAGCTTCATCAAAAAGAACGCGCGGCATCACATGAACAAAACGAACAGGATGCATGCTACGCGCGATCTGTAGAAATTCTGAAGCAATAATATATGGTGAAAACGCTTTAAAAAGTGCCTCTTTTTCAGTACCCACATTATCTCGGGCAAAGCCAACAACTCTAGTCACTTCTTTTACACATGACTCAGTTAGGGTAAGTTGAGAAAGACCGTTAGTTACTTCTCCTATCACAATAAAAGCCTCAATATCAGTTTTGGGCTAACCATGATACCATCCCCCCTCAAAAACCACCCTATATAAAAATTTGTATAATCCAGACTTTCCTGACTTCAGAAAAATGAACAAGAAAAATCGAATTAGCATAGTTTGTTTTAGAGCCCGATTTAGGGCGACTGAACGAAGCCCACCGTAACCGAAGGGAACGGTGGGTAATGTTGAATATCTACTGGAGCCCGGCTGAGGGCGATTGAATCACGCGATGAATCGCCCTCAGCCGGGCTCTGATGCTTTTTTACCTGTTCCCACCGTTCCCTTCGGTCACGGTGGGCTTCGTTCAGTCGCCCTGAAGGGCTCTAAAACAACATGCAAACATCGTAATGAAAAACCCCATTCTATTTTTCGTTAAGGGCTTGGGAGAGGATTTGGAGGGTTTGGTCGATTTCTTGGCGAGTAGTGTAGCGGCTGAGGGAAAAGCGTATTGAAGCTAGAGCCTGTTTGCGGGTGAGGCCCATGTTTAACAACACGCGTGAGGGTTCTAGGGCGCCGGATGAACAGGCGGAGCCTAGACTTGCCGCAACTCCCTGTAGATCTAAGTACATAAGGAGGGCCTCACCGTCAACATCTTGAAAGCAGACATTTGAGGTGTTGGCAATTCGTGGGCCGGTGCCGTTGATTGTAACGAACTCAAAACGTTTTTTAAGCTCATCTTCAAAGTAATCTCTTAGTGCCCGTAGAGGCTCAAGATATACTTTACTTTCTTCTACTAAATATTCTAAGGCTTTGGCCATTGTTACAATCGAAGCCAAATTTTCAGTTCCTGCACGTATTCCATGCTCTTGGTGGCCGCCTGTAAGATGAGGCTGGAGTTTAAAGCCTTTACGCACTATGGCAAAAGCGGCGCCCTTTGGTGCATAGCATTTATGCCCGCTAAAGCAGATGGCAGATATACCTGGATGCAGTTTTGAAAATATTTCTTTGCCAAGTAGTGAGACCCCATCGACAATAAAAGGAATTTTATGGCTTATAGCAATCTCTGCCATTTGATTGATATCAGTCTCAACACCCGTTTCATTATTGGCAGCCATTAAACAAATAAGGCGTGTGTTGCTCTTGATTGCAGCCTTTAGCTCTTCAGGCTTTGGTGCGCCATATGGTCCTACCGCCAAGTAGGTCACTTCTACGCCCCTACTCTCTAAATATTGGCAAGTAGCATACACAGCAGGGTGTTCAACCGAGCTTGTTATCATATGCCCAGAAAAATCAGAGCCAAAAAAGCCCCGTAGCAGCATATTCAGCGCTTCTGTTGCAGTAGCTGTAAAGATAATTTCTTGAGAGCGAACACCAAACAGACGGGCAATATCATCACGCGCTTTTATAAGATAGGCGCGAGCCTCTTGGCCATAACCATGGATACTTGAGGGATTACCAAAAGTTGTAAACGTACAAGAGACAAAAAGATCATACAGCCTGGGATCTATTGGCGTTGTGGCGTTATTATCGAGGTAGATCCTTGTCATATGCTTGTAATTCTTTTATTTCTATACATACGGCCGTGATGTTGTCGTGGCCGCCTTTTCTTTTGGCAATAGATATTAAGCTACGTACTTTTTCTTCTACAGTAAGGCACGCTTTTAGCACCTGAGAGATTTCTTCACTTGTCACAAGGTCTGTAAGGCCATCAGAGCAGAGGAGATAAAAATCATTCTGTTGTACTTTTTGCACATCTACTGTGGGCTCTACAAAGGGCTCTGTACCTATTGCGCGTGTTATTATGTTCTTTACATTGTCTTGGGCCTGCCAGGCAGATTTTTTGCCAGAATCTGATAATTGGCGTACGAGAGAATGATCAACTGTAAGCTGCTCTAGCTTATCGCCTCGTTGACGATAGATACGCGAATCCCCAACATGTCCTAATATACATGAATCTTCATGAAAGAAAATACTTACTAGGGTTGTGCCCATACCGCGCAAGAGTTCATGCGTTTGGCTAAGCTGAAAGACAAAATGATTGGCCTCAACATAAGCCAGGCGCATAAGTTCTTTTACTTCATCTGCGCTTAATAGCTCAATTTTTTCTCGCTCAAATGCCTGGCGTAAATAGGTAAGCAAAAATAGGCTAGATTCACGCGATGCCACTTCCCCTGCTTGATGCCCGCCCATGCCATCTGCTAGAACCCATAGATGGTATTGAGGAAGGCTCCCCCAGACATCTTCGTTATTCTTACGAACAAGTCCAGTATCGGATAAACCATATGAGGCAATGTGTATAGGCATCAGGGTCAGGTCCATAGCAGTCGTCGATTATTTCCTATTTCTCTTGTTTGTCAAGAGATGCAATTACACTTACAAAAAGTACAAGTCCAGATGATTTTTCGCGGATGAATAGATAAAATGGCTTATCGCAGCGCACAACTACAGGTGGCTCAGATGGTATAAATGCCGATTTTGTCATCATAATAACGGCCGTTGCAGCAGCGGCTTCTATTCCTGTTTCATTCATCTCTAAAAACGCGGCATGAATCACATCGCTAATCATTAAATTATTTTTAGGGGTGATACCAGAAAAATCCGCGCCTGTTGTAAAGGCCTCTTTCATGCCAAGGGTTTGCAAAGCCGGCTTTATACTTAAGCGCTCTCGGATGGTGCATTTTGGTACGTTAAATTCGATGTACTTATCACTTGCCTGCTGGCTCCACGCAGAAAGCTGATCACTTGATAAATTTTGTGTCACCTCTTTAAACGCAGCCGGTGTCT
>JAJFUY010000107.1 GCA_021372185.1 Chlamydiales bacterium
TGTCTTGAGTGGGGGTTGCTACACCTACAAGGCTTACGTTAAGTGCGCTAAGTACGTTTTGGATGGGGTTGGCAACGGCAATGGTAGAGCTGCCTGCAAAAAGGAGGCCTATGGCTTTTGGGTTTGACGTGACGTCTTCTACAAGAAGTGAGCCTGAATCTCCTGGGCGTATAAAGGTGCCGGGGGAGATAAGTATCTGGTTTTTGAAGGTGGTGGTGAAGGTGCCGCCTGCACATTCTTTTGTGTACTGAACTGATATTGTGGCATTTGTTGCTGTGATGGAGCCACGGGTAAGGCCTGTGGTTCTTCCGCTCTTTTTTACTTTTTGGCCAACAGATGCAGTTTTTGGCGTTTTAGAAATTGTGCCTATTTCTAAAATGGTACCTTGGGTATTCACTGAGGCTTGTGTCGTTTTAGCAATGGCGGCATCTACAGAGCTTACTCCGCTTGCAACGAGGGGGATCCAGCGCTCGAGTGTGCCTACAAAGTCGGTAGTTTTTGTTTGGCAGTTTACGTCTACAAAGCCGGGCTGGTTGATTGGGTCGCCTTTGGCTGATTTTTTGCCGTTACCGCCTGTTACAGTATCGACTGCAAGTACGTGTGTGTTGCTTAAAATATACAATACACCTTGAGAGTCCTTTACAAGTGCTCCAAGAGTACCACTACAGCAGTAGCCATTGGCAAAATCTACAGTACTTCCACCACTTACACCAAGAGATATGGGCCTTGTTTGGCGGGTGGTGTGGCTTACCGCTGCGGCTGTTTTTGGTTCTTTTTTTAATAATGGGACATCTGCAAAGAGCGAAACGTGAGAGGCGACAAGAGCTGCTACAAGATATTTGGTTTTCATAACAATTCCTTATAAAATATATAAGATTGATTTGTACCATTTTCTCTTTTACTTTTGCAAAAAAATGCATTTTGCTTATTGTGCATCATCATTTTAAGGCGACACTATGTTGAACGAAGACGTAAAAAAAATGCTCAAAGAGCTCAATATGAACGAGCTAATTGAAGAATTTGAAGAAAAAAAAGTTGTAGAAGAGCCAGTGTGTCAAGTGCCTGATTTAGAAGAAATTTTGCAAAACAAAATAGAAGCTCACAAAGAAATACCAAAAGCTGTGCCAAAATACCGATCATCATGGGCACTTAAAGTAGTGCTTTTGGCTATGCTAGGGCCTGCTCTCTATATGCATTTTGCGCCTGATGAGGACATTCAAACTACTACAGTAGAGCAAGAACGTGAAACAGCCGGTGCCTATTGGGCAAATGAAATTGCCAAAATTCATTTGGATGCTGGAATAAGTGTGCAGGGGTTATGGCAGCTACTGGGTACAAGAAAAGCTGAATTAAAAGAACTCTCAGACCAGATGAGCCAGTTGATTAGTGAAAATACGGCCTTTCGACAAGAGTTTTTTAAAGAAGATTTGCAGGCGCTGTTTACAAAATATCAAGCTATTGATGCGAGCCATAGTGTGGAAATTGGAAATGAAATTAATGCTTTATATGGCGAGCTTTCAGCGTATAACAATTCTGACATTATGCATGCTTTTGCCCAAATGTTAATTGAGCTTGGCACTGAAAGCTATACAAACCGCCAGGTTGATATTGCTAACGAAATTTTAAATTCAACTCTCAGTCGTCGAACTTTAAGCTAGAAATAAACTCACCAAGACCATACACTTTTTTCTCAATGAATTGAGTTACATAATATGTCCGTTGCTATACCTACTGGTACCTTTGATATACTGCCACAAGACCCTAAAGAACAGTGGCGCAATGCCCACCTTTGGCAATTTGTAGAATCCGTTATACGTGATCATGCCAAGGTATATGGCTGCGAAGAGATCCGCACACCTATGTTTGAACGCACTGAACTCTTCTGCCGTAGCGTAGGTGATGCTACAGACATAGTCTCTAAGGAGATGTACACGTTTCTAGACCGCGGTGAGCGTAGTATGTCGCTACGGCCTGAAGGGACAGCGGCTGTTATGCGTTCTTTTATCGAAAAAGGCCTTCAGTCACAGTCTTCGGTGCATCGTTTGTTTTATTTAGCGCCTATGTTTCGCTACGAAAGACCCCAGTCAGGCCGTTTTCGCCAGCACCACCAGTTTGGTGTAGAGGTTATAGGCGCCGCCCAGCCAGAGCTTGATGCTGAACTTATTGAAATGCTCTATACGCTCTATGAAAAGCTTGGCCTTAAAAATCTCAAAGTTTTAGTAAATTCACTGGGTGATAAAACAGCTCGACAGTTATTCCGAGATAACCTTCAAAGCTATTTGAAGCCGCATTTGGCAAATATGTCAGATGAGAGTAAGCATCGCTTTGAAGTAAACCCATTACGTATTTTAGACTCTAAAGACGAGCGTGACATCGAAATTGTCAAAGGCGCGCCCTCAATTTTAGACTTTTTAACGCCAGAATCTAATGCGCACTTTGCACGCGTTCAGAGCATACTTTCTCACCTGAAAATACCGTATGAGATAAACTCTAAGCTTGTGCGTGGGCTTGATTACTACAATAATACCGTGTTTGAGATTACCTCAAGTCATTTAGGGGCTCAAAACTCACTTGCCGGTGGTGGCCGCTATGATGGCCTTATGAAAAACCTTGGCGGCCAAGATCTTCCTACAATAGGGTTTGGAGCGGGTATTGAGCGTATGATTCAGGCGCTCCTTAATCAAAGCCACTTAGTGCCAGAAAGACCGCGTCCGGCTCTTTATATTATACCGCTAGGTGATGAAGCCATGGGCCCGTGCTTTACCCTTGCGCGGTATTTACGCCTTGGAGGCACTGTGTGCTTAATTGACCACAGCGGCAAAAAACTAAAGAACGCCATGCAGCAGGCAGATACCTTGCGCGCAGAATACGTAATTATCTTAGGTGAAAACGAACTCAAAATGGGTACGTGCGAGCTTAAAGAAATGGCCTCGGGCCAAAGAATGCAAATGGCTATTGATGCCGTTCCACTCTTTTTTAAAACCAGAAATATAGCTAGCCAAAGTCATATAGAACATGGAAAATAATACAGTAGAAGTACCTTTTCGCCGCTCACATACATGTGGAGCGCTAAGAGCCAGTGATATCGATAAACAAGTAACGCTTAGTGGTTGGGTGCATCGCGCACGAGATCTTGGCGGCCTTCTTTTTGTTGACCTTCGTGACCGCTTTGGCATTACACAAGTTGTACTTGATTCTACGCACAATAAAGACCTCTACACTCAAGGTCAAAAGCTAAGAGCTGAGTTTGTGATCACGGTTAAAGGTAGGGTGAATAAACGAAAAGATGCCAACCCCAAAATTGCTACCGGCGAAATAGAAATTATTGCCGACGAGCTATTTGTCCTGTCAAAATCAGAAGTACCTCCGTTTACGATTGCTGATGATATGACAGAGGCTAATGAAGAGCTGCGCTTAAAATATCGCTATCTTGATATGCGTAAGGGGCCCATTTTAGATAATCTCGTAACCCGCCACAAAGCGATGATGGCAATACGCCAGTTTATGGACTCAGAAGGGTTTGTAGAAGTGATTACACCTATTTTGGGTAAATCTACCCCAGAAGGTGCGCGAGACTACTTAGTGCCCTCACGTGTGAATCCAGGTGAGTTTTTTGCTCTACCACAGTCACCTCAGATGTTTAAGCAGATTTTAATGATTGGTGGGCTAGACCGCTACTTCCAGATTGCTACATGCTTTAGAGACGAAGACTTACGAGCTGACCGCCAGCCAGAATTTGCTCAGATTGACGTGGAGATGAGCTTTGTTACCCAAGATGAGCTTTTTCCTATCATCGAAAAACTTGTCCAATCCATCTTTACAAAGTGTAAGGGTGTAACTATCGGCGCACCATTTGTACGTATGACGTATGAAGAGTGTATGGAACAGTATGGCTGTGATAAGCCTGACCTTCGCTTTGGTATGCGCTTAAAGCGGTTGGATAGTGCTGCAAAGGCATCTAGCTTTAGTATTTTCCATGATGTATTAGCCGCTGAGGGCACTGTAAAAGGCTTTACCGTAAAAGGTGGCGCTGACATCTCTCGTAAGGGGATTGATGAGTATACAACCTTTGTATCACAACTTGGTGCTAAGGGCTTGGGCTACATTAAACTCCAAGATGGTACCTTTACCTCTAGCCTTGCCAAATTTATTTCGCAAGAGCAGCAGCAAGAGTGGATTAACACCCTCGAGATGCAAAATGGGGATTTGGCCTTTATTATTGCGGGTACACCCAAGAAGGCAAATCAGGCGTTAGACCACCTGCGCCGTAAGGTAGCCAAAGACCGTAACCTTGTGGCATCTAATGACTATAAGTTTTTATGGGTGACAGACTTTCCGCTCTTTACCTACAACGATGAAGAGGCAAGACTTGAAAGCGAACACCATCCATTTACATCGCCAAACTTTGAAGATATTCATTTGATAGAATCTGAGCCTTTAAAAGCGCGCTCATCAAGCTATGACCTTGTATTGAATGGCTATGAAATTGCTTCTGGATCACAGCGTATTCACGACTCAGAGCTGCAAGATACTATCTTTAAAACATTGGGCTTAAGTGAAGAAGAGAGAAAATCACGCTTTGGCTTCTTTATAGAGGCGCTGCAGTTTGGTACACCGCCGCATATTGGCGTGGCTCTTGGTTTAGATAGATTGATCATGGTTTTAGTAGAAACGGATGGAATCCGCGATGTAATCGCCTTTCCAAAGACTCAAAAGGCAAGTTGCCTTATGTCTGGTGCGCCATCTGGCGTGTCACCAGGACAGCTTAAAGAACTTAAAATTGCAACCACATAGGAGTAAACTATGGTATTTCAGTCGTTTTCAAAGTATGTTTTGGCATTTGGTGTACTGTCAGTATCATGTGCACTTTTTGCAGCAGATTCTAAACCGGCAATAGTGCCTACAGCATCTGCGGTACCAGCAGCTGCAGAGAAAAAAGTTCCTACAAAAGAAGAACTTTTTTCACAAAATTCAATTGACCGTCTTTCTCAGACGTATGGTCACTTGATTCAGCGTAGCCTTAACAACCCAATGATTAAGCTTAACCCAAAAGCGGTTATGCAGGGTATGCAAGATGGCTTAGACGGTAAAACTTCTCCTCTTACAGAAAAAGAGTATGAAGAAACCCTACAGCTTATCCAGCAGTATGCGTATGAAGATCTTGCAGCTAAGAATTTAGCAGAAGCTGAAGCTCTTATGAAGACACACGCAAAAGAAGATGGCATGGTTGTAACAGAAGATGGCAAGCTTCAGTACAAAATACTAAAGCAAGGTTCTGGCGATGTTGTAACAGAAGAAACTGTTCCAACAATCAATTATGAAGCTAAATACTCTAACGGCCAAAAATTAGGCTCATCTGAGCAGTCAGGCGGCCCTATCGATGTAAAGCTTGATGAGACAATCCCTGGCTTTAAAAAAGGCATGTTGGGTATGAAGACGGGCGAAAAGCGCATTGTGTACATCCACCCAGATCTTGGCTTTGGTAAAGCGGGCCAGCTTCCAAACGGCCTTTTAGTGTTCGAAATTGAAGTTACAAAAGTATCACCAAAGCCAGCAGCTGATGCTGATGATTCTGATGATGATGAAGACGAAGATGATGATCTTGCTGATCTTTTAAATTCAGAAGACTTCATGGCAGATGCCGATGATGACGATGACGAAGATTTTGACGACGAAGATAGCGTAGAAGATGACCTCAACTACAGCCGCGCAAGCTCAAACGACCAACCGGTCACCATCCAGAAGTAATTCTCTTTGGTAGGATGCTCTTACGGGCATCCTACCTCTCGAGTTTGGACATTTGAATTACAATACCATAACAACTAGCGAAGCTTCTAGAGTGCGGTAATTTTTTACCGCTTTTAATTTTCGACCACACACCGATTGATCAATAACTTCCACAACTTACACGAACGTTCAATACTTTGTTTAACTCATTTGTGTCATAGTATGGGGCTATTATTGTATGTTTTGGGGGATATCGAAGATATAGTGCGTAATCAAAAATTAAGAGCGGTAAAAAATTACCGCACTCCAAAGCCTTCGGCAAATGTCCAAACTCGAGAGGTAGGATGCTCGTACGAGCATCCTACCTTTTCTTTTTATGCCTCATTACTTATACTGAAAATTATGGACATTCTTGCTGTAATTTTTCTTATCGCTATAGGCTTTATCCTAATAAGCATTTGCTACTGGACAATAAAAACAGGCATTAGTCCAATGCCGACGGCCTCAAAGGTGAAAAAAGAACTGTTTCAAGCGCTCCCTGAGCATCTTGAGGGGACTATTTTAGAGTTAGGCTCCGGATGGGGGACTTTGGCTTTTGCGCTCGGTAAACGCTACCCCAACTGTCAGATAATAGGCTATGAAATTTCAACAATTCCTTATTTAATAAGTCTGGTTTTGCAGCGTATTAATAAGCAGTTCAATGTGACATTAAAGAAAAAGAATTTTTTAAAAGAGCCTTTGAGTCAGGCAAGCATGTTAGTATGTTACCTCTTCCCGGCAGCTATGCAAAACCTAAAAGACAAACTAGAAAAAGACGGCAACAATACTGGCCAGCTCATAGTAAGCCACACCTTCTACATCCCAGGCTGGAAGCCCGAAAAAACCCTAGAAGTTCCCGACCTCTACCACACCAAAATCTTCTTCTACAGAAATTAAAAAGGAAGATTTCACTCTCGAAGAGAGTGAAATGCAAAAGGCTTTGTTAGAGGTAACGACCGATGATTTTTTTGAGGGTTTCTAGGTCTTTTAGGCCTACGATGCGCTCTTCTTCTTTGTTGTTTTTGAAGATGATCATTGTGGGTACTGATGTGATCTGATAGGTGGTGGTTGTTTGTGGCGCATGGTCAACATCGAGCTTTGCAACTTTCATTTTGTCGTTCATTTCACTTGCAAGGGCTTCTAAGATTGGGGTGAGCATGCGGCATGGACCACACCAGTCAGCATAAAAATCTACTAGTGTAACGCCTTCGGAAATTGTGGTAGAAAAATTTTGATCGTCGATTTTTACAATATATTCTTTCATTTGTGTGCTCCCGCATCTGTTTAGCCCTATTTTTAGCAAATCTGGCATTTTTTTACTAGTCGCTCTTGAGAAAATTTGTAATTTCAAGTAACATTATTGCCCTAACGGAAAAATGGTACTATGACTCATACTGCTTTTAATACTTGGGTGGCTACAAATGGCTCAAATCTTGAATTTGATAATGTCCAACCATACCTCGTTTTAGCCTACTACCACATCAAAAAGATTGAAGATCCTGCCCACTTTGTAAAGCTCCACAAGGCTTTTTTTAAGGGTAAGGATTATAAAGGCCGTATCTACCTTGCAAAAGATGGAATCAACGGCACGCTGAGCGCATCAAAAGAACTTGTGTCAGAGTATATGCGCTGGTTATGGACGCTTCCTGAATTTGCTACTGCTGAGTTTAAGATACAAGAACATCATGACCACGCCTTCGGCCGCATGCAGGTAAAAACTCGTCCAGAACTTGTGGCCCTTGGGTTTGAAGTGCCTCTTGATAAATGCGGGCCTCACTTATCTCCTAAAGAATGGCGAGAGATGTATGAGCAAGAACAAGACAAAGTAGTACTAGATGTCCGTAACGACTACGAATGGGAACTTGGCCACTTTGAAGGGTCAATTCCTGCTCCTTGCAAAACGTTTAAAGAGTTTAAGCAATACGCTGAAGAACTTAGGGAAAAGATTGACCCTAAAAAAACAAAAGTACTTATGTGCTGCACCGGTGGTATCCGCTGCGAGTTTTTTTCTAGCCTTCTGATACAAGAAGGAATCGAAAATGTGTACCAGCTACAAGGTGGTATCATTAAATATGGCGCAGAAGAAAAATCTAAGCACTGGCTTGGTAAACTGTTTGTGTTTGATGATCGGCTTTCTATCCCAATTTCTGATCAAGAAGTGCCGCCAGTGGGTAAGTGTCATCATTGTAAGGCCGACGCTGATCGTTACTATAACTGCGCCAATATGGACTGTAACGAGCTCTTTTTGTGCTGCGCAGATTGCATGAAGAAATTTTATGGCTGCTGCCAAGAAGAGTGCCGTACAGGTACTCGAGTACGGCCTTATAAGCTTGCCTGTACACCATTTCGTAAGTGGTATACCTATGCAAATAAAAAAGAAGATCTCGATTCACTTCGAGCCTCTTAAAAGGAAATAATTTAGTGTCTCAAAAGCCAGAAACATCAACACCTCTTCAAACAATAAGCCAGCGTAAACAGCGCACTGTGGGCAAGGTTGTAGAGTATTCTGGCGTGGGCATTCACACGGGCCAAGATGTTCTTATTAGGTTTGTACCGGCAGAAATTGGCGAAGGTATCTATTTTAAACGTATAGATTTGCCAGGTGAGCCTATTATTCCGGCACAAGTAGAATATGTCTTTGATACATCTCGTAGCACCAATTTGGCAATTGACGATGTTCGTATCTATACTGTTGAGCACGTGCTTGCCGCTATTCGCGCCTATGAAGTTGATAACCTATGTATAGAGCTCTCAGCATTAGAGCCACCAGCTGGTAACGGAAGTTCTGATGTGTTTGTGGATATGCTGCATCAAGCAGGTATTATTGAACAGTCAGCTGTCACAAAGATTGTATCATTACAAAATCCGGTATATCACTCTGAGGGCGATGTGCACCTTGTGGCACTGCCGTCAGATGAATATCGTTTAAGCTATACCCTTCATTATCCTCAGTCAAAAGCGCTGGGTAGTCAATTTTTTTCTATAGCGTTAAGCGCTGAAAGCTTTACTAAGGAGCTGGCACCTTGCCGCACTTTTGCGCTTTATGAAGAAATTTCTTATCTTATGGATAAGGGTCTTATCAAAGGCGGCAGCTTAGATAATGCTGTAGTAATTAAAGAAGATGCGATCATTTCTAAAAACGGGTTGTTTTTTCCCGATGAAATGGTGCGTCACAAAGTATTGGATATGGTAGGCGATCTTTCCTTGATTGGAATTCAGTGTAAGGCGCATATTATAGCCATTCGTTCTGGCCATCCGGCTAATTTTCGTTTTGCTAAGAAACTGCATCATCAACTTTCTCGGGAGTTTTAAGTAATGACAACCCCAGCGTCTGTCTCAAATCGTGTATTAGACACCAAAGAGATTATGAAAATCTTGCCACACAGGTATCCGTTTCTATTAGTCGACAGAATCGTCGAACTTGACTTAGAAAAAGGCATTATCGTCGGGCAGAAAAATCTTACAATTAACGAAGCCTTTTTTCAGGGGCATTTTCCGGGCGCGCCTATTATGCCGGGTGTGCTTATCTTAGAAGCGCTTGCCCAAACAGGTGGCGTGATGCTTCACCTTCGCTCAAACCCTGATAAAATAGCTGTATTGTTAAACATTAATAATGCCAAGTTCCGCCATCCTGTTCGTCCTGGCGATGTACTGTTTTTACGCGCTGAAGGCCTGCACTTTTCTAGTAAAGGTGGCCGCATAGCGGTTAAGGCTATGGTAGGCGAAAAGACTGCTGCTGAGGCTGAAATTGCCTTTGCGTTTATGGAAAAAGAGCAAATTTAATAAAAATATATAATAAAGATACTGTTTCCTATGTCCATAGTACATATACATCCAACAGCCATCATCGATAAGGGGGCAAAACTTGGCACTAACGTGCAAGTTGGTCCTTATGCTATTATCGGCCCAAATGTAACCTTAAAAGATGATGTTGTTATTAAACCTCATGCCGTAATTGATGGGAACACCACAATCGGTGAAGGCACTACCATTTGGTCGCATGCTGTTATCGGGACAAAAACTCAAGATTTAAAGTTTCGTGGTGAAACTACCTACGTTGAAATTGGCAAAAAATGCGAAATCCGTGAATTTGTAACCATTAACTCATCATGTGGTGAAGGCACTGTAGTGAAGGTTGGCGATAGCTGCCTTATTATGGCCTACTGCCACGTGGCGCATAACTGCGAAATTGGCAACAAGGTGATTATGTCAAATAACGCCACACTTGCCGGCCACGTAACAGTTGATGACTGCGCGGTTATTGGCGGGCTTTCTGCTGTGCACCAGTTTTCACGTATCGGTCGCTATGCTATGGTAGGCGGTATGAGCCGAGTGACGCACGATGTGCCACCATTTACAATTGGTGCGGGAACTCCCTATCACTTAGGTGGCTTAAATTTAGTTGGCCTCAAGCGTCATGGGTTTACACTTGAGACAAGAAAGCTTCTGTCACAGGCTTTTAGAGCGGTATTTCGCTCAAATCTTCGATTTGATGAA
Source organism: Chlamydiales bacterium (assembly GCA_021372185.1). Classification (GTDB taxonomy): domain Bacteria; phylum Chlamydiota; class Chlamydiia; order Chlamydiales; family FEN-1388; genus SZAS-7. The sequence continues at coordinate 10,264 of JAJFUY010000107.1, forward strand.
GCGCTAAGCTACATCGAAAAAGAATTAGAGCAGATTCCTGAGATTGTCCACTGGTTGCAGTTTTGCCGCACCTCAAAGCGTGGCTTAATTGACCATAAAACGAAAACTGACGAAGAAACCGTAGAACAGCTGGAAGAAGCCACAGCAAAGTGTTAATGATTTGCGTATAATATATTTTGGCACGCCAGATATGGCAGCACATATCCTTCAGGCATTAGTAGATGCAAAAGTTGATGTTGCTGCTATTGTTACAAAGCCAGATACACCTCAAGGCAGGTCTTCTAAGCTTATTGCGCCGGCTGTAAAACAGCTTGCCTCAACTATTGCTCCCAATATTCCCATCTTACAGCCAGAAAAATGTTCAAGCCCCGATATGCTTGAAGTGCTCAAAAGCTATAACGCAGATTTATATGTGGTGGTGGCCTATGGAGAGATACTTTCAGAGGCACTTTTAGCCATACCACAGCATGGTGCCATAAACGTGCATTTTAGCTTGCTTCCAAAGTATAGGGGAGCGGCACCGTTTCAGCGCGCTATCATGAATGGCGAAACTGAATCAGGTGTGTCTATCATAAAACTTGTCAAAAAAATGGATGCAGGGGATATGTTGTCAATGGCAGCATATCCAGTAGCACCCGATATGACAAGTGGAGAGCTTGCCGATGCGTTATGTTCCCTCGGTACAAAATGCCTGTTTAAAGTACTTGATGATTTTGCAAATGATTCAGTTGTTGCAACCCCACAAGACCATTCACAAGCTACTCTTGCCAATAAAATCACGCCAGAAGAGTGCCATTTAGACTGGACAAAACCAGCGTATGTTTTACATAATCTGGTGCGAGCACTAGCGCCACATCCAGGAGCCTGGTGTGAAGTGTTGGTGCGTGGCGAAAAAAAACGCCTCAAAGTCTACAAGACCGAAGTGGTAGATCAACCAAATAGCGAAGATCTAATTGTGCAGTGTGGAACAGGCTATTTACGCCTTCTCATAGTCCAGCTAGAAGGTAAAGCCAAGATGCAGGTAGCCGACCTCTTACGAGGCATCCCCGCCCGTCAAATCACCTTCTAAAAATTAATAGAACAGGATCCGCTAACGCTGGCAGGAATGCAGGATCAAAAACAAGAGTTTTTCTCAATAAAATGAGTTGTTTCTATCCGAATGGTTGCATGTTTTTTTGTGCCGCAGGTACAAATTTATTATTAGCCCATGGTGTAGACCCTTTAGGGTCAAACCGTGGGAACCCTGTGAAAAAAAAACAACAGAGCCACGCATGTGGCGGCTAATAATGAGCCGCCACATGCGTGGCTCTTACATATTAATTACATTGGATTCCCACGGTTTGACCCTAACGGGTCTACACCATGGGCTAATAATAAATGTGCACCTGCGGCGCACAAATTTGTTTATTTTTCTAAAGGGCCTTAAGAAAAAGGCCTTTGTTTTTGATCCTGTCTTCCTGCCAGCGTTAGCGGGTCCTGTTAATTTTTTTAATCAGACTCTTGCGGGGAAGGTGACCTTCCAGCCGTTTGCGCCTGGGTTTTCTGTGGCTTTGTATGCAAGGTCGCCTGGCTTTTTGGCCCACAGCTTGCTTGTTTTGCCATCATCGGCTTCTATAATTTTGGCAATACCTTGGGCAATTAACTCGCCACCCTTTTCGTTTGGCTCAATTTGAGCTGTGTAGAGATCTTTATATGGGTTAAAGGTGTTGGGCAAATCAAGAACTGGGATATTGTCTGCTTTAGCTCGCGCCAAGATTGGTCGGTAGAAAGATTCCATCAAACCACCAAGAGCGGTTAAGCCCTGATCTTGCTTGCTACTAAATAGGCCAAGAGTTGTTGTAAGCGGCATTATGCGTGTGCTGAGATACAATGCGCCAAGGCTTAGCGCTCCAAAGGCTGCACCCCAAATGCCACTTACTTTACCGGCTATTGTCATTGCTGCACTTACTGCCGCACCCACAACGCTTGTAGCCTGTAATCCTGCAAAAATTTTGCCTACAGCTTTTAGGATTGGGTAGATGTTATGGTAATTGTCGTTTATATCAAGAGGGTATTGGAGCATAAGAATAGGCTGTACTTCTGTTTCAGCACCCATTTTCTTGACTTCGTCAAGAATTTCAAGATAGCGGCTATGAATTTTAGGTATTTCTGCAATCATCGCTACACGATTATTAAGTCTTTCTCTAAAGTCATTACCACCCATGCTTATTACAACATAGTGTTTAGCTTCGGGGTGTTTAGCAATTGATGCACGAAGTTTTTCTAGTGGCTGTATAAAATAGGATTCCGCATCATTAATAGTGGCAAATTTTTTACCTTCAAGATAATTAAGTAATTTTGGAGAAGGCTCTCGCTCTGGGTGCAACCCAAAGACTCTTGCGATGTTATCGCCATTCAAAACAGAATCTGTAGTAAATCCATCAAAAGCATGGCTTTTTAGTTTATATTTTTGGCCAAGTAAGCCTTGAAGTTGACCTTCGACTGACCGTTCTTTTGCTGTTTTAACGCTTACATCTTGACGTAGCATCCAATAGACATTATCTAATGTAGAATCACCAAGTGTATGAACATATACTGTTGTCATAGTTACTCCTTATTAAAGAGACATAGTATAAACTATTGGCTAATTAATGCGCAGCAGCAGGTGCGCCAGCTTCTTTTATTTTTTTACAGAAGAAGAGTAACGGGATCAAAATAATGTAGAGCCATGCTCCTAGCCAGAGGATATCATTAGTAGCCAGCATATAGGCCTGCTGTTCTACCTGTTTATCAAGGACATTTGTGACAATTTCGGGGTTAAAACGAGGGCTTAGGTTATTGTACACTTCAACGGTTACTTGTCTAAATGAGGTGACCGATTCAGCAAGGCGTGAGTGGTGGTAAATTTCTAGATGGCTCCAGAGCTGGATAGAAAGTGACGTGCCAAAGCCGCTACCTACTAAAATTCTAATAAAATTAAATATGCCGGCGGCGCTGGCATATTTTGCCTTTGGAATGTCGCCAAGAGAGAGCTGCACAAGGGGTAAAAAGAAAAACGCCACACCAAAGCCTTGCAAAAAGCGCGCCAGCATGATTTTTTCTATGCTTACCTGTGTTGTAAAACTGGCTTGATAAAACATGCCTATAGAAAAAAGAAAGAAACTGAAAGCTGCGCATGCCCGCAAATCAAAGCGCTGCATATTGCGGCCAATCCAGGTGGCTAAAAAAAATGGAGCAACGCCAATAGGGGCTACGGCAACACCGGCCCAAAGAGGCGTGTAGTTTTGCTGCAGCTGTAGCCAGAGGGGAGTAGTGACTGTGCTGCCAAAGTAAATTAAAAAACCCACTGTTATGGCAATTGTGCCGAGTGTAAAGTTTTTATTTCTAAAAAATGAAAAATCGATAATTTGGTATTTTTGGTAGGCATTCCATATGCAAAAATAGACTAAAGATACGGCCGAGACTATAGTGAGGGAGATAATCGTAGGAGATTCAAACCAGTCTAGGTCTTTACCTTTATCAAGCATAATCTGCAAAGTGCCAACGCTAACGGTAAGTAAAAAGAGCCCTACCCAGTCTATGGGGTTACGCACTATTTCACTTTCACTATCTTTTAGCATCGAGCGCACGACAAAGGCAGAAAAGAGCCCAATAGGCACGTTTATATAAAAAATCCAGGGCCAAGAGTAGACATCTGTTAGATAGCCTCCAATAATAGGCCCTAAGACAGGCGCCACCACCACTACCATGCCCCAAAAGCCAAGTGCACCTCCTTGTTTTTCTGGAGGGTTGCAGGAGACAATCAGACTTTGAGAGAGTGGTATAAGAGACCCGGCAACAGCGCCTTGAATGACTCGGAACACAACAAGCATACTAAGGCTTGTGGCAAGACCACATAAAAAAGAGGTGATCACAAACAAAATGATCGACCAAAAAAAAAGTCGTATACGCCCAAAGTAATCTGAAAGCCAGCCAGTTAGTGGTAGTACAATGGCATTACTTGCTGCAAATGAGGTAATTACCCATGTGCCCTGGTCAGCACTTACGTTTAAGTTACCCGCAATATAGGGAATCGCTACGTTTGCAATAGACGTATCAAGCACCTGAATAAAGGTGCCAAGACCAATAGCGATATTAAGTAAAATCAGATTCCAGCCTGTAAAGTACTTAGAGGCCATTATTTTTCCTAAAGCTTGGTAGGGTTATGTAGAGCCTTGTAAATGATTTCATCCATAATTGTGTTTACATGGTCGATATGGATGTTAAATACGTTTGTACTTGCAACAGGTTTGGTAGATGGAGCTGTAGCAAGCATCGGAAGATTGGTATTAGATATATCTACATCAACTGTGGCCGATAGCCCAAGTCTTACAGGAAAGTTTTTTAGGGTTTCTGGGTCTAAGCTAATTCTTACAGGCAGGCGCTGTACAATCTTAATCCAGTTCCCTGTAGCGTTCTGAGGGGGTATTATCGAAAATACGCTACCTGTTCCAGACGCTATTCCAATAACTTTTCCAGTGTAGGGCACTTTTGAGCCGTAAATGTCTAAGATAACCGTTGCTGGTTGGCCTATTCTCATATAGGTAAGCTGTGTCTCTTTAAAGTTGGCATCTACCCACACATAATTAGTAGGAATGATAGCCATCATGTTGCGAGTTGGGGTTATCCACTGGCCAACATCAATAGCTCTTTGAGCAATATAGCCGGTAGTTGGAGCAAATATTGAGCAGTGGGCCAAATTATAGTAGGCTGTACGAATGGCGCCCTTTTGTTCTTCGATTATGGGGTGTTCTTCTATTGGAGAGCTCCCAACGGCCGCTTTTGCTACTTCTAATTGGGCCTTTGCCAACTGAAGGGCTACTTTGGCTGTACGAAATGCATCGCGTGAATGTATAAAATTCTCTTTAGACACGGCGCCTGTACCTTTAAGGGCCAGTCGGTTTTTATAATCGTAGCGTGTTCTTATCACTTCAATTTTTGCAGATTGGACTGTTGCCTTTGCCACATCTACATTTTCATAGAGCTGCTGTACTTGGAGTACCTGGGCTGCAAGTTTTGCTAATTCTTGCTCATATATTGTCTTAAATTCTGTAGGATCAAGTTGCGCAATAAGTTGGCCTTGCATAACTAAATCGGTGTCATCAGCATAAAAGGCAATAACAGAACCAGAAATACTAGAATTTACGTTAATCAAATTACCATTGGCATAGGCATCATCAGTTGTTTCATGAAATTGAAAATATAAAAGCCAAGCTGCAATGCAGCACGCTGTAATTACAACAAGAATTCCAGAAACTAACCAAAGTAATTTGGTCCGAGAATGATTTGGCGGCACGTCAGTTATCGGGTCTTGAAGGG
>JAJFUY010000218.1 GCA_021372185.1 Chlamydiales bacterium
AGCTACCACTACCGTGGTGACCACAACGAGCCCTAAGGCAAGTGAACATATTTTGCGTGCATGTTGTTTGAATTCACGAAGTGAGGTCCAAAAGGCGGCACTATGGAGTATGGGCGGTAGAACTATTGTTAAGATAAGCTCTGGGTTAAAGTAGGTAAAATCTAAGCCGGGAATAAAGCTTAAAAGCGCGCCGCCAATCACCAACACAATGGGGTAGGGCATGTTGGTTTTTTGAGCTCCTGTCACAAGAGCCGCTGCAACGGTCATAAGAAGTACTAGTGATTCAAAATCGTTCATAGACCGGGTTGTACATGAACGGAAGACTTTTGTTGTAGCTTTAATTAAAGACGAAGTAGAAAGTAGATCTTAAAAGAGGTCTAATGAAACTTCAAAAAGGGAGGTGCGCTATGAGCGTTGCAGTAAAAAGTTCACAATCTCAAGGCTCTCAACCATCAGATGAGCCGATTGCAATTCCAATTCTTCGTAGAAGCTCGACGGTTCAGAGTTCTTTAAAGCGGCAAAAAACACTGACTGCGCAAGAAGATAAAATGTATAAATCTTTTCTGGAAGCTGTTGGTGAGCATAGTATAGATGCTCAAAAAATGCCTTTTGTGGCTATTAAAGAGGCTAAATGCCCTCTTTTTTTAAGCATGGTGGCAAATTGCGATCAAGGTAAACGGACACATATGGAAGATGACCATTTTGATATTCCTGTGTATCAAGGTCGCCTTGTTGGAATTTTTGATGGTCATGGAGAAAAGGGGAATATTGCGCGGCAAGTCTCGGCTATATTCCAAGAAAAATTTGAAGACGAGTTGGAAAAGAATCCTGATGATGTTGAAAAGGTATTTGTTGATCTTTGCGCGCATGCTCAGTCACAAATTACTGATGATTCAGGTGGAACCACAGCTCTTGTTGTTTACTATCAGGAGCCAACAAATCGCTGCTACACTATGACACTTGGTGATTCTGAGATGAAGCTCTACCGCAAGATAGGGGAGACCATTTTTTCTGTGCCTGCCTCACGCCCCAAAAGCTGGCTTGATAAAGTAGAAGAAGCGAGGGCAACGGCATTAATGAAGGGTGAGGCCAAAAAAGCGTTTCTGAATCAAAAGGATGAGAACTTTCGCTATTTTCCTGGTGGCACATGGGGAATCAATGTGCCTGCATCACTTGGTGATCTACGTATGCACATAGATGGGAAAACAGCCATCAGCCGCGTTCCTGATGTAACACTCTGCCAAGTGGTTGTAGAAACAGGCGTTGAAGATAAAATGGTGATGGCCTGTGATGGCCTCTGGAAGTTTATGAAAGGTAACGATAAAGAGCAGGAATTTATTGACGCTGTGCTAAAGCCACACTGGGATAAGCCTAACCTTTCAAAGCGTATCGTTAACTATGCGCTAAACAAGCTAAAGAGTAATGACAATGTGAGCGTGTTTGTGGGGACGCTATCTCAAGTTCCAAATTTGGAGCCTGTTTCAGCGCCTGCTACTCCACCAATAGTTCTCGAGAGCCCTGAAATCTAATGCCCTATTCATTTTTGGCACTTATTTCTGTTGCGCTATTTTGCCTTGTGCACCTGTTTGCTGAAAAAACACGCAAGCTTCCTCGCGCTACGCAGGGCATTATTTTATCTACCGGCGGTGGTGTGGCTATTGCCTATGTGTTTATAGATTTATTGCCCAAACTTGCCAAGTCTGAGCTTGTGCTGCATGATGCTTTTGGTAGGTTTTTTCCTTATTTTGAGCGGCACGTGTATATCTTGGCGTTGGCCGGCTTTTTGCTTTTTTATATTGTTGACCAAAGTCATAAGGCATTTGGCCAAAAGGGGAGTATGTGGCTGTCACTTTGCTCCTATGCGCTTTTTAATTTCTTTGTAGGCTATGCGGTGTGTGACAAGGCTAATCCTGAAGTGCAGCCCCTAGTGCTTTTTACCATTGCCATGGGTCTTCATTACTTTGTAAACGATTTTAGCATAAGTAAAGAACACCCTAACGCATACGGTAGAAAGGCGCGTTATATCTTGATGGCAAGTCTATTTGCCGGCTGGGCTCTTGCAAGTATATGGCAAATACCTGCCAGCGCTGTGGCTTTAGTAAGTGCCTTTATTGGCGGTGGTGTAATCATGAACGTGATACGCCATGAGCTTCCTAAAGATAATCCTCATAGCTTGGGAGCGTTTTTGTTTGGCGCGGTTTTCTACTCTGCGCTTCTTTTAACGATTGGCTAAGATCCTAATGTTTTTGTATTCCTCTGCGCTCTCTGCACCTTCTCTGCGGTGAAAAATGTTTTAAAAAAGCATCAAAAGAATATGTAGTAAATGTGCGTGATCTAAATTTTTACCGCAGAGAAGGTGCAGAGAGCGCAGAGGAATACAAAAAAATAATGAGGGCTTTATTGAAAAAGCCCTCATTTGATCTAGCTTAGAGCTGGCGCACGATGAGGTGGGCAGCTACGTTTTGACTTGCAGGCACATTGGCACTCACGGTAAGTGGGGTGCTTGTGTTGCTTACCACAGACAGTGTGTCATTCATCTCAACTTGGATGATGACAGAACCTGATGTCATATGGTAGCTTTTGCCTGTATTCTTGCCAACAGCGTCGCCTACAGCAAGTTCGCTTCCTGACACAATAGCACCATTTAGCGATAGGGCAAATTGTGCACCTGGTTGTTCAAATGATGCGCCCCAGGTAATAAGGTATTCACCTGCTTGGTTAAATACAATAGCACCAACTTGTTCATCATAAGAAAACGCTTGGCCAACATGCATTTTTTGCGCGTTAAAGAGGATAGGGTCTCCTGCTTTTGCTAATTCCTGAGTACCTTTTAGGTGGTATGACGCAAAGTTGCGAGGAGCATCTTGACCTGCTACACCTGTTGGGCCAATAGCACCACGAGCTCCTGCTGGGCCTTGAGCACCTACTGCTCCTGTTGGGCCAGTTGGACCTATTTGACCATTTTGGCCGTCAATGCCCCTAACTCCTTGCGCTCCTTGTGGTCCCTGAAGACCCATAGCGCCGTCAAGACCATTTTTACCATCAATACCGTTGCGGCCATCAATACCGTTTATGCCGTCTTTGCCATTAGTACCGTTTACACCGGCAATGCCTTGTGGGCCCATAGCACCATCAATACCGTTGCGGCCATCAATACCGTTTATGCCGTCCTTACCATCAAGTCCGTCCTTACCATCAATACCGTTGCGACCATCAAGACCGTTTATGCCGTCTTTGCCGTCCTTACCATCAAGACCGTTGTTACCGTCTTTACCGTCAATTCCAGGAGCACCAGCTGGGCCAGTGTCGCCCATTTCGCCTTTGTCACCTTTATCACCTTTTTCTCCCTGGATACCTTGAATACCTTGAGGGCCAGTTTCACCCCTTTCTCCTTTT
>JAJFUY010000224.1 GCA_021372185.1 Chlamydiales bacterium
GTAACTGCGAAACGAGCGCATGTTTCGCAGTTACCACTGCTCCTTAAGAGCTGCTACCATTAAACCCCGCGTTCCACTCCAAGCCTACCAGCTTGAAGTTGCACACGGGGCTAAAGCTGAACTCCAGCTTCCGCTGGAAAAACAGGACAAAAATTAGTAAGAAAAATTTGCCAATGATTAATTGGAAAATAGCCTATTCGTTTCACCCCAGGCCCGGCCCCCGATTACTGAAAATTAAAGTAGAAGTTACGCAAAGTTACTCTAGACCAGGCTTCCGATTCCTGAATTGTGGTAGCCTGGCACATACTAATAGCAACGAGCGTCGTTATATTTTTCGTCAATTTCCTTTCGACATGCTTCAATAATACGCAAAGCTTCATTTTTAAGAAGTTGATCCATTCCCATCTTCAACTGCCCTAGGTGACTAATTTTAAACGCACCGTAGACCTTAAGCTCTTCTGGATTCAATACCTTATCTAACTCTTCTTCACGCTGAATCTTTGCACTCTCTGTTGCAGCGTGAATTTTTTTAGTTAACGGAGACTCTTGCCAGGAACGATACTCCTGAAGTTCAGATTCACTCCATTTACTCATAAGCTGCTTGCAAAAACCTACTAGTGGTTTAAAATGTCGATCTAGTATTGGGCCTATTTCTCCATATGTTTTCCATGGACCGAATACCGCATATGCCAGTGCATGAACTCGTTGGGTCGCAACTGCTTCAACTAAAGCCTCTTTTTGAGGTGCCTGCTCTACATGAGCCTGTCTTAAACTACCAATTTCACCAACATTCATAATTCACTCCCATAAAAATTACAAAGATACTACTTTTGCTCTTTTATAAATAATCAAAAAAATCGACTGTAAAAACAGAATTAGACAAAGATCAAGATTATGAGATGTGCTCGTGGATGATGTCTTTTAGGGATGAGACCCACTCGGGGTGGGTGTTGAGGCTGGGGACGAGGTCGAGGGTCTCGCCGCCCATCATGAGGAAGTCTTCGCGGTATTCCATGCCCAGTTCGTAGATGGTTTCTAGGCAATCGGCTACGAAGGAGGGGGCAAAGACGAGGAGGCGCTTATCGCCTTGTTTGCGGCGCTCTTTGATGACGTCTATTGTGTAGGGTGCGAGCCACTTGTCTACGCCTAGGCGTGATTGGTAGCAGATAGTGTAGTTTTCTATCCCAAGCCTGGTCGCCATTGCTGTTGCTGTATAGACGCATTGGGCGGGGTAGCAGCAGGCGTTTTCTTCGTGTAGGGATTTGCAGCAGTTTTTCTTTAGGCAGCAGCCGGTGCGGTCGGCTTTTTTAACGTGGCTCAAAGGGAGGCCATGGAAGCTAAAGAGCACGTGGTCGTAGGCTTCAAAGTCAATTTCTTGAGCGCGAGCTACCCAGGCGTCTATAAAGCGAGGGTGGTTAGCGAATGGGCCTAAAATGGTTAATTCTGGGATTACCTGCCAAGATGAGAGGCAGCGCATGGTTTCTTGGATTACTGACCCACTTGTGGCAGAAGCGTATTGAGGAAATAGGGGCACAACAATAAGGTTTGTACAGCCTTTTAGGGACTGGAGCGCTTCGTGAATTGAGGGGTTGGCATAGCTTAGTCCTAATGCCACCTTTACATCAGAGGCTTCTTCTAGTTGCTGTTGTAAGTTCTGGGAGTGTACCAGAAGAGGAGAGCCATCCCGCGTCCATATTTTAGCATAGGCGCGGGCTGAATTTTTGTAGCGAAAGGGAACGATGAGCCATTTTACGAGCATTTCTCGTATCCAAAAGGGCATATCCAGTACTCGACCATCCATCAAAAAGTCTTTTAAGTATCGTTTAACATCTGATGGAGCACAGGAACGAGGGGTTCCTGTGTTGAGTAGTAGAATACCGATTTTATGCATTAGGGCTCGACGAGGTGGTTTGTATTTGTGAAGGTTGGGTTTGGGGTATACCAAGCTCAGAGAGCCTTGGTACAGATGGGGCTACAATCCCTGGACCATGAATAGCTGGCGGTTGAGGGGCTGGTGTTGGAGCAATGCCGGGCTGCACGCCTGGAGAGTGAGGTATCGTTGTTGGAGTAGATGACGGTGGGGTTGTTTGAGGCGTAGGAGCAGCTTGCGGAGTTGGGGCAAAGTTTGTTTTAACCGCTGGTGCGTTGTTTGCATCTGCTCTATTTTGCTGAAGTTTCTGATCTTGAATCCGCTGATCTTGAATCCGCTGATCTTGCAGTCTTTGATCGCGGCGTCTATCGTCAATTCTTTGCTGGCGTTGGCGATCTTCGTAGCGTCTATCTTGAAAACGTCTATCTAAACTGTCAGCCACTAATGAGTCAGGTGGGGCTTGCTCAATTGTTTCTGCAGTTAAAGCTGATACTACACTGAGGGTTCCACAGAGAATAAATAGTAATTTTGACATTTGATTCACCTTGCTTATAGATTTATATGTAAATTAAAGTTTTTCCTATAAGCTTAGCTGTAACATTTTTGTGCTATACTTGCTATATCTTCTACCATAACAAGCTCACATGAATCAACTGAAAGCTCTTCTAGTTGTTGAGAAATACACGCCAAACTCTTACCAGATAGTCTATGGCACCCGGCAAGAGAGAGCTTTTTTACTGACTGGGCAAGGTGAGAAAGCCCAGATCCCCGTATCTGCTCACATCCTTCTACATGCAAACTATACAGTTTTTGTAGTTTACCTAAAAATACAAATCCTGAGTCTGTAATTTTAGAAGCTAAAGAGATATCAAGTTCACAAAGTGTTTGAGGGAGATATTCAAGATCAGCATTTTCAAAATTGCAGCCTGCAGCATTGAGGTGTGTCAAATGCCTCAAAGCAGTAAGTGAGTGTATGGTGGCGGTATGCAGTGGGCCAGAATAGGAGACGTTAAGTTTTTTTAAGCTCGGAGCAAATTGCAGTGGGGTATCGTTTAGAGTGCCTCCTGAAGACTCTAAATAGCTGACATCAAGTTCTACAAGTGATGTAAAGGTGCTAATATCCCGAAGATCGTATGCAGTC
>JAJFUY010000254.1 GCA_021372185.1 Chlamydiales bacterium
TACATCATTTCCCGTATTTGCGGGTGAGGTAAGTGATGAAGGGTTGGGCCGAGAGGGGCTTGCCGCTGATCTTTTTGATGAGCTCGGCGCCGTAGTAGCGGCGGCCGTGCTGCCAGACATTTTCTTGGAGCCATTCGTGGATGAAGACGAAGTCGCCTTTTTCGGTGCGTTTTTCCCAATTTGGGTGGGCTTTTTCGAATGTTTCAAACATTTGGGCGGCAAATACGTTGCCAAGAGAATAGGTTGGGAAGTAGCCAAAGGCGCCCATTGACCAATGGATGTCTTGCATACAGCCTACAACGTCGTTCTTAGGTGTTACGCCAATAAGATCTTTCATAGCTTCATTCCAACGCTTTGGTAGGTCTTTTACGGCTAGTTTGCCCGTTATTAATTCCTTTTCAATTTCAAAGCGTAAGATTACGTGTAGGGGATAAGTTACTTCATCAGCATCAGTACGAATGAATGAAGGTTTTACCTGGTTTAGGCGCTCCATAAATTCATCTAAAGTAATCTTGCCCAAATCCTTTTTAAAGCGCTTTTTTAGCTTAGGTAGCATAAACTTCCAAAATCCACGGCTTCTACCGATGCGCGTTTCCCAAAAGCGAGACTGGCTTTCGTGGATACCAAGAGAAACGGCTTGACCAAGGGGTGTTCCTTGCTGGTCTACGGGTAGGCCCATTTCATAGAAACTATGGCCTGCCTCATGTAGTGTAGTAAGAATTTGGACAATCAGGCTATCAGACGCATCACGGCAGGTAATACGGCTGTCATAGGGGTGATAGCTAGAAGAAAATGGGTGAGAGGAGACATCTAATCGACCACGGTTAAAATCAAAGCCAATATCATGTAAGAGCTCGTGGCATACTTCTAGCTGCTCTTCAAGCGTGCAGTCTATTTCAATCTCTTTTTGCTTTTTCTTCGAAGCAACTTTAACAAGTTTTTTGATTTCAGTTTTGATTTCAGCAAAAACTTTTTCTACTTCTTTTGTAGTAATACCTGGCTCATACTCATCTATAAGGGCATCATAGGCGTGGTCTTTATAGCCCACAAATTCAGCTTTTTTCTTAACAAGCTCTATTGTCTTTTTAAGGCTTGGTAAGAAAGCAGCAAAATCATTGTTTGCCTTGGCATTTTGCCACACTACAATACACTCAGAGGTATGATGTACAAAAGTTTGCACAAATTCTGACGGCAGTGTTTTTTCTCGTTTAAAATCGTGCGCAAAAGCACGCACTGAGGCCTGTTGCTGAGATGTTAAATCTGTAGCTTTAGCTAATGCTTTCAAATTTTTTTCAAATTCAGGGCCTGTTTTAATGGCGTGAGATAGCTCTGCGAGTAGTTTAAGCTGTTCAGCACGTATTGGGCCTGCATCTTTTGGCATGTAGGTCTCTTGGTCCCAGCCTAAATGTCGAGAGATTCCATCTAAGGTATTTGCTCGCTTTGAGAGCTCTACAAGGGCTTTATAATTTGCATTCATTTGAGGTCCGCAGTAAATTTGTTAATTAAAAAGTTTGAAAATCTCGTAAGATAGCCCATAGCCCAAAAATAGAGAGGAGAGTAGCATGCAATAGCTACAAAAATAAGTGCTAAAGGCAGGCTGCCAACTAAAACATCCGACATCCAATGAGCGCCGCCAATGAGCCTGGGGAGTATGAAAAAGGTTGTTGAAACCGTTGCTAAGAGGCCTAAACGCCACCCACAATAAAACCAGATGAAACCGGCCCATTGCAGCACTATAAAGGCGTGGTCACTCGGGAAGCTCCATCGAGAGGAATCTTTAATTTTAAGCCAAGGAACAGCTTTAGAGAGAAGGACAGTATCAGAGAAGACTAGAGTTGGGCTATCTCGTAAGAAATTTATGTATACAAAAACATGAAAAAGCACTTCTTTCAAAAACAATATACCAATCTCAAACCAGATAAGGTAATAAAAAAATTGAGCCAAACGGAGTGCACGTCCATTTTTACTACTATCAAAGACATAAATGAGCGTAAATGCCACAATAAAAATAGCGCCAAATAAATCTGTAATTTTTACATTGGCTAGAGCCCAAAAAATTTGAGTAAGGGGTTTTCCTATTAAGCCGTCGTTTAAAAAACGAAATGCCCAGGTATCAAAAGCACCCCAAAGATGTGCTGTAGCCTCATACAGCCAACTTGCAACAAGCAGTAGCGCTACCAAGATAAGTAGTAAAAATGGCCGCCAGGACATAGCCTTCAATATGATTCTCCCTCACAAATTTCGAGCATTTAACCACATAAACAAGATTATTCCCAAACAAATTATGAGTTACGCCCAACAAAGTAAAATAAAAATTATTTAGTTTCATAAATAGCATTACAATATATAATGTCATCTTCATGATTACTTGAGGCAACTAAATTGACAGTTCAGATAAGTGCAAAACAAGAAATATCAATCCTTGACCAACCTTCACAGAGATTGCATCTATCAAGCACTACACTAAAAACGCACGTACTTATCGCCCTTAAAGCATCGCATTCTTCCATGGATGATTTAGTCACTAAAGCGCTTGAAACTGTCTGGAAGCAACACCCTAAACTTCATCAAACTATCACAGACTTTAAAAATAAATTCCCATGGCATATCCAGCAGATGCAGCAATCTGGCTGGAAGCAACTAAAAGCCGACTATGGCAATAAAATGTCAGTAGCTTATAACGGCTGCAGCTTTCAAAACTTTAGAAATCATGCCAATATCTTTATAGACAATCTTACATGCCAAGTAGGCAAGGAATTGGGCCTTTCTGATGCTCGCTGGGTAGCATTTGGTACGATAGGGTATAATTCTGATGTTGATACAAATGTAAAACTTGCCTGTACTCCCGTTGATATAGATGAAACTGCCTTCTACAAAACTTTGAGAGATGTTGTGCACTATGCCACATTTCAGGGGTTTTCAGGCCCGCAGCTAGACACAGAAAGCTATATGCCCCATGCCGGAGAAATTGACTTAAGCCGACATCTATCATCACATAAAGCTAAAATGTGTTTTCAAACAGGCGAAAAGGCCTGTGTGATTTTTCAGCGCGTTATATGTTTATCACATCTACCTGCTGTATATGAAGCCAGCAAAAACAAAGATCTGGCAAGCATCACAAATCCCTGCGAAAAAAGAGCTGTAAATCGTCTCTATACATATGTTGAAGAGGTTATGGCTACACTTCATACAAAAATAAAAGCCATTTGTTCTAGCACTCTTACTTTTACAGAAGCGAAAAGCCTTATCTATATACCTCTCAGACTAAAGCTTGGGTCGCTTGCAGCACGACAACAAAGCAAAATTAGTAAAACTGAAGATAAAGATCAACTAGATCGCCTTTATCTTGAACTGCAGCGCACACTCATTTTACTTACAATTTTACAAAATGAGGGTACATTTTCTGCGGCAGAAGGTAAAGCTACAATCCTGCAAGCCGGTGGCCAGATCTACACCGAAGAGCTAAGACGCCGTGCAAATTCTATGCCAGAAGACGAAAAATTGGGTCGCCACTCTTTGGACGAATTCAAACCCAAAGACTTTGGAAGAAAAAGCAGCGCGCCGCAAAGTTGTAGTGTTGATAGCTTTGTGGAAGACTTTTCTGCAATGACAATTTTGGAAAATCAAATGATGCCCTATTTTGAAAATCCAACCGCACAAACAAATCTCATAGCATCAGAAGAAGAGTCGGTACAATTAGAACATGAAATACATGAAGGACTAGTTAACCACACACCAAGCCAAACGGTCATAAAAAGTGGAAAATACGCCCTAAGAACTTGCAAAAACCTCTTTTTGGCATTAGAAGCATGCAAAAAAGAGAGTAAAAAGCCGGTAGGAATTGTGGCCCTAGCCCAAAAAGTAAAAGAATTAGTAAAAAAATGCGAAAACCTTGAAAAGTGTAAGCGCAAAATAGCTATTTGTACCGCTGCTGCAACAACTCTTCTTGTCAAAGAGTTAAAACCAGATAATGACAACTGCTCAATAATTGCCGAAAAGATAGGTGGCATATTTAGTAGGTTTGATTTTGGCGGAGATGCTGAATTAGAAATTTTTCAACCAACGCAGCACCTTGAAAGCCTTAAAAAACTTTTGTTAACCACTGACGGCCTTAAAGTTAATGTTGATACACTTGAAGGTAATTTGAGAAGTCGTGTTTTGTCTATTTTAGAAGCCCGGGCCGGCTTTGATAGGCAACTGCCTCAATTTGATCACCTCAATTCCATCCACGACGAAGCTGTCCACATTACAGTAGATACGCTCAATCTTTCTACCAAAGACAAAGTGAACCAATTTCTAGCAGACATCATTGACCTTGGCACAAAAACAAGAGCTCTTGCTAAAGAAATAGGCCTACTGCCAACCATCACCGAAGAAATGGTAAAAGCCTACAATTTCAACGAAGTTCTGACAAGTCTTTAAAACAGGCGTGGATGAACTCTATGTGCTTTTGCCAGCTTGTGGAGTATTCTTTGCACACAAGTGGTACGTTATGACCCTCTGGGGCTCCATTATGCATGAGCGAGTGTAGTTCCGGTAGCCTTATAACCCCATCTAGCTGCTCTGGATGGCGCTTTAGCACACCTTGGCAAAATGAAGCCGTGTCGTTATCTATAACTTCATCACTTGGTGATACTATAATCCATTTTCTTCCGGTTATCTCATCCCAGTGCTGAAGGGGGGTAAAGTCCCAGTGGGTGGTATTCAGAAGCTGTTGTAGCA
>JAJFUY010000262.1 GCA_021372185.1 Chlamydiales bacterium
ATTAGACAGTTTTAAATTATAAATTTTAAAAATGTGTAAGCTATGTGGGTGTGCTAAAGTGTAAACCATGTCTGTGTTCGACATAGCGTGATTCAATCGCCCTCAGCCGGGCTCTGGTAGTTTTTTTGCTCATTCCCACCGTTCCCTGCGGTCACGGTGGGCTTCGTTCAATCGTCCTGGTGGACTCTAATACCTATTTTACTGTGAACACAACTCCCCCTTGCAAAATTTGGCTGAATCGTTCAAATACTAAAGTATATAAGGTGTGCGGGCGATATGAAAAAACCTAACAATAAAGAACTTGAGCAGATTGCCACACGCCTCAACACGCGCTCAGGCATGGAAATAGCGGCAGAACTTACGCTACAATCACCCCAACGCTTAAAAAATATACTTATTTTACTAGATCCACAAGTAGCTGCAGAGGCGTTTGACTATTTCCCTCAAAAATTGCAGCTTTCCATTTTAGACTCGCTTCCTACGGTATATATAGCCAAACTGCTAGAGGCCATGGCACCTGATGACCGCACCAAACTGTTACAGTCACTTCCGCCTAAAACAGTTGATGAATATATAAAACTTTTGCCAGAACATGACCGCAAACTCACGCTAAAGCTTTTGGGCTATCCTGAAGATAAGGTGGGCCACTTTATGACCACCGACTACATCGCCGTAAAGATGAATTGGACAGTAGAAAAGGTGCTCGAGCATATCAGAAAGTATGGTCACTATAGTGAAACTGTTAACGTAATCTTTGTAATTGATGACGATGGTCATTTAGTTGATGACATTAACATCCGCGACTTTTTGTTTGTGCCCAAAGATTTTAGGGTTTCACAAGTAACTGATGGTAGGTTTGTCGCACTTTTGGCAAATGACAAAGCCGAAACTGCCATCAACATCTTTAAAGAACATGATAGAGTAGCCCTACCTGTCGTAAACGAAAACAGCAAGCTTCTAGGCATAGTTACCATTGATGATATTTTGCGCTTAGCGGCCGAAGAGTCTACCGAAGACATGCAAAAAGTGGGCGGTATGGAGGCCCTAGAAGAGCCTTACATGGAAACTCCATTTTTTGAGCTGATGAAAAAGCGCTCACGCTGGCTTGTGATACTGTTTATTGGTGAGATGTTCACCGCAACCGCCATGGGATTTTTTGAAGGAGAAATTGCTAAAGCCGTAGTGCTCGCCCTCTTTTTACCCCTCATTATTTCTAGCGGTGGTAACGCAGGGTCTCAGTCTTCAACGTTGATTATTCGTGCTATGGCCTTAGGTGAGGTCAAGCTTTCTGACTGGTGGCGCGTGATGCATCGTGAGATCTACTCAGGCATCTTTTTAGGATCAGTATTGGGAGTTATCGGCTTCTTTAGAGTAACAGCCTGGAGCATGGCTTCAAACTTATATGGCGAGCATTGGCTCTTAATAGCATTCACTATCATGTTTTCTCTTGTCGGAGTTGTATTATGGGGTTCAGTAACAGGCTCTATGCTGCCAATGATATTAAGACGCTGCGGAGCTGACCCAGCAACATCATCGGCGCCACTAGTGGCTACTCTCGTTGACGTGACGGGTATTACCATTTACTTTGGTATTGCTATGATTATTCTTAAAAACACGCTTCTCTAAAAAATCCCTTGCCCGTGCCCTTGCCTTTGCCCTTGCCCAATTTTGTTTTTTTAATACCAATACAAATACAAAATCAGGCAAGGGCAAGGGTAAGGGCACGGGCAAGGAAAGTTACACATTACAGCACTGGTGTTTCATCAATGCGGTGTTCTTGCTTATGTGCTTTCTTCTCGTGTTTTTTAGCTCTACGCTCTTTGAGAGACATAGTAGCTTTTTTCTTATCTTCTCTACGTTGTTTATTTTCTTTACTCATAAACCACCTTATTGTTGTGTTTTACTAGAAAAGGGGTCATAACAGTATATTAACCCTTACTAGTATCAATATAATATAATTAATTATATTGTCAACAACATGTAATTATCTCTTATTAACTGCTGGCGGCTTCCAATTACCATCAATTACTGATTGATCTGGCCAGTATAAACGCATCATAAGGATAAATGGGCCTTTTGGCGCAGGTAACCAGTTAGATTCTAGCGCTTTACCAGGTGATGTGTTTTGTATGTACAAATCTAAAGAGCCATCAGCATTATACTGTAAGTTATTTCGAGGACTTAACGTATAGCGTTTTAGTGGATTAGGTACAAAAAAGTACTGATCATCATACATAGTTAAAGACCAAAAGCCTTTGACAGGTGGCAACTTATCCTTGTCAAAGTGCATCACATACTTATTAGCTCCATTCAAAGGCGAACCTTGGCCATCTGTGGCGGTATATGGGTAAATAGCATCTTGCGGACGGTTAGCACCAAGCCCAATAGCTGCAACATACGCTCTTTGTACATAGTGCGTGCCGTAAAGACCCGTATGAGTGTTGAAATGCCAGCCGTTAAATACATCCCCCTTTTCATCTTGCAGCTGCATGATTTGGGTAATGGCAAGCTTTGGTATAGCATTTATACTTTTTAAGACTGTTGGGTCTAATTTTGAGATATCTACATTTTTACCTGCTACAAGTCCAATTTTAGCCATTTTTTCTACCATAGGCTGATCGAGTAGCGCAGGTGGGTTATCAACCATTAAAGAAAGAAGTGTTTTAAAGAACATCTCGCCTGTCATATTGTTCACCTGCGTGCGTACAGGTGTCTTCATGTCGATATTGGGATTCACAACACCCTTTGGTGCTGTATAGGGCTTGCCATAGCTACTAAGCGGCACAAGGCTATACTGCGCCTGAATGGCGTGAACCGCTTTATAATCATCTGGCGTTCCTGTGCAATACGTTCTTCCAAGCACCCAAACCATGCTCGTAGGTGATTTCAGCTCTTTTACACCAGTAGGTAGTGTCCCCTTCCAATTAGGTCCTGTAATGGCAAAATCTTTGGCTGCGGTCCCTGTAGTTCTTGTGCCAGGTGATGCAAACACATCCGTCCAGCCTGAGAGCATTGGCATAAGGTAGTAACGGCCATTTTCGTCTGGTACGTGCAAGATGTAGGGTTCGGCTGCCACATCCACCCATGCGGCAGAATAGAGCGTATCAGCATTAGGGGCAGTCACATCCCTAAAAGCGGCATTTGGATATGTTTTTGCATTCACAAACTGATTCATAGGGCTTTTTAAATCTATCGGCTCAGCTACGTTTGTCATCACCTGCCGCGTCATATCCATAGTCACTAAGGGATAGCCGTAGATGTAGGCGTCTTTGGCAATTTCTACAATCTCTTGTTCTGTTAGGGCAGCTTGCATTTGTCCAGCCAACAGAAAAGAACCAATGCACAACTTAATTAGTGTATTCATAAAAACTCCGATTAATGTTTTCTAAATAACAAAAATCCATGATGCACACAAGGCAAAAGTCGAGTACAATTATGTGATAAATCTGTGAGTATAATATGAAGTTTTTCCTTACGTTATTTTTATTTTCGGTAACCTCTCTCTTTGCCGAAGCGCCTCTGCCTTGGCTTACAGCCAAAAAAACTGACATTGTGTCAGAAAATGGCCAAGCCATCACGCTAAAGGGCATAAATATAGGCGGATGGCTTCAAGAAGAAATGTGGATGATTCCTGTAGTACTCCAGCCAGAAGATACGGCAAAATACGAAACAATCGTCGATCATGTAACACTTTGGAAAGCCTTTGAAACACGCTTTGGCCCAGAAAAAATGGAAAATATCCGCACCGCCTACCGCAATGCCTGGATACAAGAAGATGACTTCTATCGCATCAAACAAGCCGGATTTAACACAGTACGCCTGCCCTTCTTTTATGACCTTGTTGACGAACCAAAAGGCCTCTTTTATTGGCTAGATAAAGCAGTAGCCTATGCCCAAAAACATGGCCTCTACCTAGTTTTAGATATGCACGGCGTTCCAGGACGTCAAAGCGGCCATATGAACACAGGACAAATAAACCAAAACAAGTTCTTTAAATCTAAAGCCCATATCCAACAAACCTGCCAAATCTGGAAAGATATTGCCAAACGCTACAAAGACTGCTCAAACATTGCAGGCTATGACCTTCTTAATGAACCAACGGGTGCAACTAACAGCCCAGAGCTCTATAGCGTCTACACCGAACTATACAAAGCCGTACGAGAAGAAGATAAAAAGCACATCATCTTTATTGAGGATGGGTTTCGGGGTATAGAAAAACTGCCCCGCCCCAAAGACAAGAAGTGGGAAAATGTGATCATGAGTACACACTTTTATCTATTTGAGCAGCACACTGCCGATGAGTATATTAGAAAACTCAATGAGCACCTAAAAAAAGTAGACGATCACAAAAAGAAAATCCAGATTCCACACTATCTAGGAGAATTCAATACAGCACCTCTTGGCACATTTGATGCCCTCAAAAGAACTATGAACGTGATTCGTGATAAAAAAGTATCCTACTCATTTTGGAACTACAAAATAGGAAGACGCGGCCACTCAAAATCTATGTGGGGTCTCTACTATGCTCCAGGACGTCAAAAAAATATCGACCCCTTTGAAGATAGCTACAAAACCATCATAAAGAAAATGAAGGGTTTATCTACTGATAACTACCAAAAACATAGCGACCTAGTCGCGCTATTTAAGAATTAGAGGTATTATGCAAAAGCTTCCACGTGGATTTCTTCCAGAACATGACCCGTTGATCACTCTTCCTCAAGCCTTTAGCGCATGGGTAGAGGCTGCAAACACCTTACCTAAATTACTCGTGGCAGGTATTGTCAAAAGCACAATAGAGCACTTACCAGAATTTC